>CATYZV010000083.1 GCA_958415865.1 uncultured Selenomonadaceae bacterium | reverse complement strand
ATATATAATATATCGTGTATAGGATAGCATATATCCGCAAAAAAATAAATCTACTGAGCAGGTATCCGCCTGCTAGAAGGAGTCTTATATTTTGGGAAAGATAATACTCGTAACCGGCGGAGCGCGTTCGGGCAAGAGCTCTTTTGCTGAAGAGTACGTCAGTAAATGCGGCAGCAGCATTGCCTACATCGCTACTTCGCAGATATATGATGATGAAATGGCCTACCGCGTAAAACTGCACCGCTCGCGCCGCCCGGCGGCTTGGCAGACGCTTGAGGCACCGTTTGAGGCACACGAGGCACTTGCCGCGGCATTTGCTGAGCATGATACGGTGCTGTTTGACTGCATAACACTGTATCTGAGCAATTATCTGTGCAGCGATGCTGCGCAGGACAAGCCCATGGATGAGCTGACAGCGCATGTGCGCTCGATGATGCAGCAGCTCGCCGATGCCGTGCATGATGCCGGCAGCGGCAAGACGGCTGTATTCGTAACGAATGAAGTCGGCGCGGGCATTGTGCCGGAAAATGCTCTGGCGCGATGCTACCGCGATCTTGCAGGCATTGCCAATCAATACATGGCGGCGCGGGCGGCAGAGGTTTACTTTGCCGTGGCAGGCATTCCGCTGAAAATAAAATGAGGGTACGGGAGGTATATTTCTTTGCTAAATGATTTTCTCTTAGGGCTGCAGTTTTTGACGCGGCTGACCGTAAAGAGCGATGTCGACTGGTCGGAGCGTGCCTGCGGCGGCAGCGTCAAATTCTTTCCGCTGATCGGAGCTGTGCTGGGTATTTTCTATCTGGCAGCAGGCTATATCGTATTTTGGGCTCTGCCGCAGCGCGGCATTGAGCTGCCACCGTACTTCATAGGCTTTGTGCTGCTGGCACTCAATATCTACTTGACAGGTGCACTGCACTGCGACGGCTTCACCGACACGATGGACGGCATACTGTCCGGCAGAAAGCGGGAGCGCGTTCTGGAGATAATGAAGGACAGCCACGTAGGAGCGCACGGCACGACGAGCCTCATACTGCTGCTGCTCGGCAAGTTCAGCATGTTCGCGAGCCTGAGCAGTGCACCGCCCGCGCTCGCGATGACAGCTCTACTGCTGCTGCCGGTGATACCGCGGCTCTGTATGGCGTATGCAGTCGTATTATTCCCGTATGCGCGGCCTCAGGGCTTGGGAAAAGCTTTTCATGAATACTCTTCTAAAAAGTCGCTGATATTTCCGTCGGCTTTTACCTTTTTATTGTGTCTGCTCGGCGGCCTGAGCGCGCTCGGTGCGCTGGCTTTTTCTTGCCTTGTCATGTACGCTTTTGACAGCTATGTAGAGCGGCTGATAGGCGGGCTTACCGGCGATGTTTACGGTGCGACCTGCGAGCTGGGCGAATTTATGACACTGTTCGCTTTTGCCGCTTTGTCGGCATTTCTATTATAAATGATCACTTGAATTGCAATATACAGGAGGTACTATTTTGATTAAATTGCTTTTAATCCGCCACGGCAGAACCGTATGGAATACTGCCGGCCGTTTTCAGGGCCAGTCTGATATAGAATTATCCCCGGAGGGCATTGAACAGGCGCAGAAACTGGCGGACAATTTTCCGCTGGACCATGTGGATGCTGTTTACAGCAGCAGCCTTCAGCGCGCTTATAAGACGGGCGAATTAATCGCTGAAAAATTCAATGTACCCATCTACGCTGAACCGCGCCTGCGTGAAATCAGCTTTGGGCTTTGGGAAGGGCTGACGTACGATCAGATTCATGCAAAATGGCCGCAGCAGATAGAACAGATGTTTGACAGACCGGATCTCGGCACTATGCCTGAGGGTGAATCGTTTTTGCAGGTACAGCAGCGCGGCCTTGAAGCTATGGATGAGATAATAGATGCCAATGACGGCAAAGTCATAGCAATAACGGCACATGGCGGCATACTGCGCACTCTGCTGGCACACGTGCTGCACATGCCGCTGCGCTGGATGTGGACGCTGCGCCAAGACAATACGGCAGTGAATATTCTCGCCTGCTACGAAAAGGGAAAATTCACTGTGGAACAGATCAACGGTACAGCGCATCTGAGCATTACTCAGCCTCCGAAGCTGGGACGGCTGTCTTGATTGCATAGAGGTTAATATCATGCCGCAAAAATACATCATCTTTCCGCAAAACGGCGGTGAAAGATTCCGCCAGATACTGCGCTCCCTGCCGGGGTCTCCGGACGAACAGCGTGCCCTGCAGGAAGCTGCCATCAAGCACGTGGAAATCGACGTGCAGAATAATTCCTGGGAAATTCTCTTGCAGACGTACGACGGCATAGCTGAAGAACTACTAGAACGTGCCTCGGGATATATCGCACAGCGGTGCAATATAAAGAGCGTCATCTTCTATCAGGATGTCATCGACCTGCCGCAGGAAGTAGAACGCCACTGGGCGTATATAGTGCAAAATGCCGTCAACGGCAATCCTGAAATCCAGAACATACTGCTTCAGGCAAGGCACAGTGTCGACGGCCGCTGCATAACTATTGAATTTTCTGATGCTCATGTAGAAGATATACTGCGCTCGCACAATGTCGAAGAAACGGTCAGCCGGGCGGTGCAGTCGATGGTGCACTGTCCCTGCCGCGTTGTCTGCCGTGTCAATACGGCTATTGCTGCTGCGGCAGCTGAGCCTGCTCCGGTGCAGCCTGAGGCGGATCTGCTCGATGAATCAAGCCGGCAGGCTTTTTTGCGCCGCCTTCAGCAGCAGACTATATCGCATGCGGGCGGTGCAGCTCATAGGACTTCTGATAACAGCGGCTCGTATACGGTTAATTCCGGGGAATCGGGCAAATTCCGCCGCCGTAGTGAACGCAAGCTAATGACTGATTCCATACCGGAAGCTGCTATTGAAATTTCAAAGCTCGACGGCGAAATGCGCAGCACTGTTCTTTTAGGCAGAGTCTTCAATATCAACAGCCGTGAATTCAACACCGGCACGAATCTATTGACCTTCGACCTCGCTGACAAGAGCGACGGCATATCGTGCAAGGTCTTCATAAAGGATAAAGAGGAATTTGAGACGGTTTCAAGTGCACTGAAAAAAGCTGATATCATCAAGGTCAAAGGTGCGATACGATTCGATTCTTACTTAAATGATTACGTCATGATGCCCAATGCCATCAGCCCGTCTGAGCTGCCCAAGCGCGAGGACCGCGCTGCCGAAAAGCGCGTTGAGCTGCATGCCCATACGCATATGAGCGTGCTCGATGCCGTAGTGTCGGCAAAGGACTTAATCTGCACGGCAGCGCGCTGGGGCTGGCCTGCTATCGCCATCACTGACCACGGCGTGGTGCAGTCGTTCCCCGAAGCTATGAAGACAGTCCATGACAAGAAGCTCGACATTAAAATAATATACGGAGTGGAAGGCTATCTGACCGGCGATGACTGCCATCAAAAGCGCGCCAATCACATAATTCTGCTGGCGAAGAACACCATCGGCCTGCGCAATATCTACAGGCTGATTTCACTGTCGCATCTCAAGTATATGCACCACGGACACCATCCGCGCCCCAGCCTGCCCAAGAAGATTATTGCTGAATACCGCGAAGGCATAATCATCGGCTCGGCATGTGAAGCAGGTGAGCTGATCCGCGCTATCGTGGCGGGTGAACCGGATGAAAAACTGCTGGAGATCGCCTCATTCTACGATTATCTGGAAATCCAGCCCATCGGCAACAATGAATTCCTCGTCAGAAGCGATGCTTTCCCCGATATAAAATCCGATGATGATCTGATAAAAATAAATTTAAAAGTAGCAGAGCTTGCCAAAAAACTGGGCAAGATGCTGATAGCCACCTGCGACGTGCATTTTCTAAACGCCAGCGACAGCATTTACCGCGCAATATTGCAAAAAGGCAGAGGCTTCACCGATTACAACAAGCAGCCTCCTTTATTTCTGCGCACGACGGAGGAAATGCTAAAGGAATTCACCTACCTCGGCGAAGAAGCAGCGTATGAAGCCGTCGTTACCAATCCGCGCCACGTCGCCGACATGGTAGAAGTCTTCAAGCCTATCCCTGATGAACTTTACTCTCCGATGATACCCGGAGCTGATGAAGCAATTCACGATATGGCGTATGCCAGAGCACGCGAACTCTACGGCAAGAATCTGCCCAAAGTCGTAAAAGACCGCTTGGAACTGGAGCTGACCTCCATAATAGGCCACGGCTTTGCCGTGCTCTATCTGATCGCCCACAAGCTCGTTAAAAAATCGCTTACAGACGGCTATCTCGTAGGCTCGCGAGGCTCTGTCGGCTCGTCCTTTGTGGCTACGATGACGAGCATCACCGAAGTAAATCCTCTGCCTCCGCACTGGCGGTGCCCGCATTGCCAGCATAGCGAGTTTGTCGAAGACGGCACTTACGGCTGCGGCTTTGATATGCCGGACAAAGACTGCCCGTACTGTGGCACGCCTATGATAAAAGACGGGCACGATATTCCGTTTGCCGTATTCATGGGCTTTGACGGCGATAAAGTCCCCGATATCGACCTCAATTTCTCCGGAGATTACCAGCCGGTAGCACATAAGTACACGGAAGAATTGTTCGGCAAGGACAATGTTTACCGCGCCGGAACCATCGCTACAGTTGCCGACAAGACTGCTTACGGCTATGTGAAGAAATACTTTGAAGAACAGGGCATTAAAAAGCGCGATGCCTACATTGGCAGCCTCGTCAACGGCTGTACCGGCGTAAAGCGCACGACCGGCCAGCATCCCGGCGGCATCATGGTAATACCGCGCAATATGGACGTGCACCATTTCACGCCGATTCAGCACCCTGCCGACGATAAGGACACGACGACGATAACGACGCATTTCGATTACCATTCCATCAGCAGCCGTCTTGTAAAGCTCGATATACTCGGCCACGATGACCCGACCGTCATCAAGATGCTGGAAAATATCACGCACCGCGACCCGCGCAGCATTCCCTTTGACGACCCGGCGACGATGAGCCTGTTTTCATCTACAAAGGCACTCGGCGTTACGCCTGAAGAACTCGGCGCGACCTCCGGCACGTTCGGCATCCCGGAATTTCGCACGCCGTTCACGCGCCAGATGCTCGACGATACGAAGCCCAAGAAGTTCAGCGACCTCGTGCGCATCAGTGGATTCTCTCACGGCACGAACGTTTGGCTCGACAACGCCCAAGACCTCATCACGAGCGGCACCTGTACCGTATCCGATGCTATCTCCTGCCGCGACGATATAATGATGCACTTGATCCACAGCGGGCTTGATCCGCTGTTCTCATTCAAGACGATGGAAAAAGTCCGCAAGGGCAAAGGACTCAGCGAAGACGATATCAAGACGATGAAGGACGGCGGCATACCGCAGTGGTACATCGACTCGTGCCTCAAGATAAAATACCTGTTCCCGCGTGCTCACGCTACGGCATACGTTATGATGGCGTACCGCATCGCCTTTTGCAAAGTGCATTATCCGCTCGCCTTTTACGCAGCGTATTTCTCGATCCGCGCCGCTGAATTTGATGCTGATATAATAGCAAGCGGCAAAAAAGCAGTGCGCGAGCAGCTCGATGAACTAGCCCGCATGGAAAAGCAGAAGAGCCTTTCGGTCAAGGACAAGGGATTCCAAGTCGTACTGGAGCTGGCTTGGGAAATGTACCTGCGCGGCTATTTCGTGGAAAAAGTGGATCTCTACAAATCGAATGCGACCACTTTCATTCTGCATGAGAAATCCCTGCTGCCGCCGTTCACTGCTTTGACGGGCATCAGCCCTGCCGCCGCTAACAGCATTGTCGAAGCCCGCAAGGAAGGCGAATTCACCTCCGTCGATGACCTCAAAAAACGCGCCGGGCTTGCAACTCCCATTCTTGAAAGCCTGCGTCATCACGGCTGTCTCGACGGTATGCAGGAAAGCGATCAGATAGCTCTGTTCAGCTGACAAATCAATTAAATAAAAGGAAACTGCAATATTATGAAATACACTCTCTCCCTATCAGAATGCGTGCTCGTAGGTTCAATGCTGTTCGGCATGTTCTTCGGTGCGGGCAACCTGATCTTCCCCGTGCACATGGGACAAGAAGCAGGCAGCAGCATCTTCGGTGCCAATATCGGCTTTATGCTGACTGCCATCGGCCTGCCGTTTCTCGGTGTCATAGCCATGGGCATATCGCGCTGCAGCGGCTTATTTGAGCTTGCCGGGCGCGTAAGCGTACCGTACGCGCATTTCATGACCGTGCTGCTATACCTGACCATCGGTCCTCTTTTCGCACTGCCGCGCACCGGAGCCGTATCGTTTGAAATAGGGCTTGCCGGACAGCTAGATCCGTCAGCGCAGACGATTGCACTGGCTGTATTTACAGCAGTCTTTTACATCATCGCCCTGCTGTTTTCCCTGCGCCCCGGCAAAATTCTCACCTGGATAGGCAAATTTTTAAATCCGCTGTTTTTAGTCTTCCTCGCTGTACTGCTTATCACAGCCGTCATCAGCCCGATGGGCGATTCATCGTCTATGCCGGTGCAGGACAGCTATGCCGGTGATGCCTTTTCTAAAGGACTGACAGAAGGCTACAATACGATGGATGCACTCGCCTCGCTCGCCTTCGGCGTAATCGTCATTCAGGCACTGCGCGGCCTCGGACTGCAAAAACCGTCTGACATAGCCGTCGGCACCTTGAAAGCAGGCGTAGTAGTTGTAATACTCATGGGAATTATCTACACATTCCTGTCGTACCTCGGCGCGGCCAGCCTCGGCAAATTTGAGCTATCCGCCAACGGCGGCATCGCCCTCGCCCAGATATCAGAATACTACTTCGGCTCATTCGGGCACATCATCCTAGCCATCACCGTAACACTCGCCTGCCTCAAGACAGCCATCGGACTTATCACCGCCTGCTCCACGACATTTAACGAGATGTATCCTAGCAGCCTGAGCTATAAAAAATACGTCTATTTGATCACATTGGTATCCTTCCTCATCAGCAACGTCGGCTTGACGAGCATCATCTATCTGGCTATTCCCATACTTATGCTGCTCTATCCGCTCGCCATCACCTTGATACTGCTGACCTTCATCAGTGCGGTTATAGGACAGAGCCGCGCACTTTACATCTCAGCTACGGTATTCACTATGCTCGCTGCCCTAGGCGATATGCTAAACGCCCTGCCCGCAGGATTGAAAGAAAGCAGCTTTGTATCATCGCTGCTTCAGCTGTACCAAAGCACATTGCCGCTGTTTGACATCGGCATGGGCTGGACAGTACCGGCTGTAGTCGGAATTGTTCTCGGCATAGCTATTACTTTGTTTGGTAAAGTTAAACAATGATTATAAGGAAAGGCATTATGAATTATTGGACAAAGCTAAGTATAGAATTTGCTAATGAAAGGGATTATTTGGATAATCTCTATAAGGTTTATCCTATGTCCCGTAATACTCGCCGTATATTAGAC
>CATYZV010000082.1 GCA_958415865.1 uncultured Selenomonadaceae bacterium | reverse complement strand
CTAAAATAGATATTGCGGTGAAATATATAGATAATCTGGATTATCTGAAACTGCAGGATAAGACTTTTTTAAAGAGCATCTTAGAAAAATAAGTCGAATAAATTTTGGAATAACAAAAAGACAGCAGAGCATATGCTTTCTGCTGTCTTTTGTTTTTTTATAGATTACTGTATCGTTATCAGCCTTTTACGACGATGTTGACGAGCTTTTTCGGTACGCTGATGACTTTTACTACTGTTTTGCCTTCGATCAGGGATTTGATGCGTTCGTTGGCAAGGGCGATTTCCTGCTGCTGTTCGCGGCTAGCGGTGGAGGGTACGAGTGCTTTTTCGCGTACTTTGCCGTTGATCTGGAGGACGATTTCGACTTCGTCGGCTACGGTTGCGGCTTCGTCGAATGTGGGCCATTCGCTGTGGTGGATACTGCCGTTCTGACCGATGTGCTGCCAGAGTTCTTCAGTGATGTGCGGTGCAAACGGAGCGAGGAGCTTGAGCAGGTCTACGACTACGACTTTAGCCAGGCCTGCGTTGAGGCTGCCGTCTTTGAAGCCGTAGAAGGCGTTGACGAGTTCCATGATGGAGCTGATGGCGGTGTTGAAGGAGTTGCGCGTGTTGATGTCTTCGGTTACTTTTTTGACGGTAACATTCAAGATGCGGAACAGTTCTTTTTCTTCTTTCGACAGCTTGGATAGGTCGAGAGTCTGATTTTCTTTGACTTTATCGGTGTAGGACAGAACGATGCGCCATACGCGCTGCAGGAATCTCCATGCACCTTCTACGCCCTGGTCGCTCCATTCGAGGTCGCGTTCCGGCGGTGCGGCAAACAGGATGAAGAGGCGGGCGGTGTCGGCACCGTATTTTTTGATGATTTCTTCCGGCGATACGACGTTGCCTTTGGATTTGCTCATCTTGGAGCCGTCTTTGATTACCATGCCTTGAGTCAGGAGGTTGGTAAACGGTTCATCGAATTTCACGAGGCCTGCGTCTTTGAGTACTTTAGTGAAGAAGCGGGAATAGAGCAGATGCAGTATGGCGTGTTCGATGCCGCCGATGTACTGGTCTACGGGGAGCCAGTAGTCGATATTTTCGCCGGAGAACGGTGCTTTGTCGTTGTGAGGGTCGGCATAGCGCATATAGTACCAGGAAGAGCAGATGAAGGTGTCCATGGTGTCGGTTTCGCGCTTAGCGGGGCCGCCGCATTTCGGGCAGGTGCAGTTTACGAAGTCTTCTGCCTGTGCCAGCGGGGAAGTCGCACCTGTTTCAAATTTTACGTCTTTGGGCAGGCGTACGGGCAGCTGGTCTTCGGGAACGAGCTGTTCGCCGCAGTGAGGGCAGTAAATTACAGGAATCGGTGCGCCCCAGTAGCGCTGGCGGGAGATCAGCCAGTCGCGCAGGCGGTAGTTGACGCGGCGCTTGCCGAGGTGATTTTCTTCGAGCCAGTCGATCATGGCGGTGATGGCCTTGCGGTTGTTCATGCCGGTGAATCTGCCGGAATCGACGAGTTCGCCGTCGTCGGTGTAGGCGTTGTCCATGGTGTCGAGCGACAGGCTGTGATCCTTGTTCTGAATTACAATGCGCTTGCCGAGATTGTACTTATTTGCAAACATCCAGTCGCGTTCGTCGTGCGTCGGCACGCCCATTACTGCGCCGGTGCCGTATTCAAACAGTACGTAGTTGGTTACCCATACAGGCACTTTTTCGCCGTTGAACGGATTTATGGCGTAAACGCCGGTGAACATGCCCTTCTTTTCCGATTCGCTGGAAGTGCGTTCGATTTCGTTCATATTGTGAACTTCTTCGATGAACTTCAGGATTTCCTGTTCGTTTTCTTTGCCCTTGATGAACTTCTTGACGAGCGGATGTTCAGCTGCCAATACGACGTACGATACGCCGAATACGGTATCGGGGCGCGTCGTGTAGACGGGGATTTTTTCATTGTATTCCGGCACGTCAAAGCTGAATTCCGCGCCTTCGCTGCGGCCGATCCAGTTGTCCTGCATGATCTTTACGCGGTTGGGCCAGCCCTTGAGCTTGTCGAGGTCTTTCAAGAGCACATCAGCGTAGTCCGTTATCTTGAGGAACCACTGGCTGAGGTCTTTTTTGACGACGGTGGAATCGCAGCGCCAGCATTTGCCGTCTATTACCTGTTCATTGGCCAGAACCGTATGGCACGTTTCGCACCAGTTAGCGGAAGCCTTTTTCTTGTAGGCGAGGCCTTTTTTGTAGAACAGTTCAAACAGCCACTGTGTCCATCTGTAATAATCTTCGTGGCAGGTTGCGACTTTTCTGTCCCAGTCGTAGGACAGGCCCATTTCTTTCTGCTGGCGCGTCATGTTGGCCATGTTGTCTTCCGTCCAGTCTGACGGGCGCACGCCGTGCTTGATAGCGGCGTTTTCGGCGGGCATGCCGAAAGCGTCAAAGCCCATCGGATGCAGCACGTTGAAGCCGTTCATCGTCTTGAAGCGGGCGATTACGTCGCCGATGGAATAGTTGCGCACGTGGCCCATGTGCAGATTGCCCGACGGATACGGGAACATTTCCAATACGTAGTATTTCGGCTTGTTGGGATCGCGCTTTATCTGATATTCTTTCGTTTCATCCCAGATCTTCTGCCATTTTTTTTCAATTTCCTGCGGAAGATATTTTTCCATTCAAAAACACACTCCTAAAATTTTTACAATAAAAAAGCCCCCGGCTAAAAAAGCCAGGGACGAATTATTCGCGGTACCACCCTGATTGACGGCATAAGCCGTCCTCTCGAGATCTTAACGGGATCAGCGGCGCATTCGCGCTCCTCCACAGCGAGTTCGGCATTTTAGGCGTACAGGCTCGCATCGGCCGCCTGCTTTCTGCTTCGCTCTGATATGCTTACTACTCTGTTTCTAAGGATTTGCAGTACGTATAAATCTTTACAGACAAATACAATTATACTTAGACGCTGATTTAAAGTCAAGCCAAATTATTAGGCGTGTGCATGAGCTGTATGCTGTTTTCTGTCGTACATGAAATAATACATTACAAAGCAGATCAGGGAAATCACGGCGCACAGCGTGTAGATGCCGGGAAAGCCGAGCAGCGGGCGCAGTTCGCCGAGGACGTACGGTGCAACGCCGAGGCCTAGATCGAGCGATACGAAGTAGGTCGATACGGCTACGCCGATGCGGGCAGCCGGCGTGAGCTTGATGCAGATTGCCTGACCGTTGGACATGAAAGTGCCGTAGCCGAGACCGACGAATACACCGGCGAGCAGCAGCATGAAAGAACCGTGCGTGAGGCTGAGCATTCCGAGACCTAGAGCAAGGCAGATGAAGCACGGATACATAACGTAGTTTTCGCCTTTGCGGTCGAAGATGATGCCCGTAGCCGGACGCGATACGGTGATGACGAGTGCGTAGACGACGAAGAAGAACGTACCTGCCGTGATCAAGTCGAGTTCTTTAGCATAAGCGGCCAAAAAGCTCAGAACACTGGAGTAGGCAACGCCCATCCAGAAGCCGATAACGGAGATGGAAAATACTCGGAATTCGATGAAGTTGCCGACTTTGAGCTTGTGCAGATTTTCCATATCGGCTTCGCTCAAATTTATTTCCTTTACGTGCAATAAAGCGCAGCCGATGATGCAGACGACGAGCAGGGCTGCACAAAAGCCAATGATGACATTAAAGCTTGTGCGGGTCATCATGAACATGCCGATGAACGGTCCCATGGCGGCTGCTACACTGGTGGACAAACCGTAGTAATTGATGCCTTCACCGCGGCGCGCGTCCGGTATGCAGCCGGCGATGATGGTATTCGTCGCCGTCGATACGATACCGTAGCCGAGGCCGTTTAACAGCCTGATGAAGTACATACTGGTCAGGCTGGTTATGCCGAAGTAGAATAGAGTCGTGATAAAGTAGACGATGATGCCGAACCAGAGCATTCTGCGCCTGCCGATCATTTCTATCTGTTCGCCGACGATCAGCCTTGCTACGAGTGTGCCGACAATAAAAATGCCCGAAGCGAGGCCTGCTTCAGCGAGGCTTGCATGAAGCTCGTCTTTCGTAACGACGGCGATTATTGCCATCAGCAGATAATAGATCAAATAGACTAGAAAATTTATGCCTGTGTCCAAGATGAAATCCTTGGTCCAGAGTTTTTCTTTTGCTGTATAATAACTCATTTTGTCATCTCCAAATATTTTATGCTGTAAAATATACAGCAAACAGTAATTCTACACATCTTGCCCGCATTTGTACAGCAGTATATTTCGATGGGTGCAATAAGTTATTTGTAATAATAATATTAAATTGACTAAGAGATAAGTTCTATTTATATATAAATGAATAAAAAGAGTTCTCTTTTTGCATAAATTTCCATACAAAAGAGAACCCTTTCAATTTAATCCGATTTAGAAATAATTGTGCCAAGTAGTGGCGATGCCGATCAGGAGTGCAATGAATGCCATGAGTTTGTAGACTGCCGTGCTCCTTATCTGATTGCGGAATAATAGCAGCAGCACTGTCGTCATAAACGGCGGGCAGAGAATGGAGAGAATAGGCACGGCTATGCTGATTATCTGGCTTAATCCGAGGTTGCAGATCAATATACAGATGATGAGGTTGATGCAGACCCATGCCTGATACTTTACCCTGTGCAAAAACAGCCGTTCAAAGAAGTAGGCGGTGGCTCCTGTAAGCCCGATAGCAGTTGTGAGGCAGGCGAGGCCCACGATGATGCCGAGTATCATCAGTCCTGTATTGCCGAGCAGATGGCTGGTGATGGCGACTATGAGCTGCGCCTGATTGAGATCGGCACTGAATACCGTACCTGAGGACGCGCCGATGTAGGCAAGTCCGCCGTAAATAACCGCGAGCAGAATGCCGGCAACGAGGCAGACCCATGCCACTGCCCGCAGCTGGACTTTGTGCTCTGTATAGCCCTTTAGGCGGAGCGTATTGAGCAGTACGATGGAAAAGCCGGTAACTGACAGAATATCCATCGTCTGATAGCCTGCGATAACGCCGTCGAGGGCGATGGTGTCGGATTGCGGCGCGGATATATCGCCGATGGGACTGGAAATGCCGGTGATGATCAGCACGAATACGCAGATTATCAGAGCCGGTGTCAGCAGCCTGCCGATGATGTCAACAAAGCGCGTCGGCCTTATGCTGAAAGCGAATACGATGCCGAAGAAGATGAGGGAAAACAGCCAGAGCGGCATATCGGGATAAAACGGCAGCACGCTCATTTCATACGTAGTAGCTGCTGTGCGCGGCGCGGCGATCAATACGCCGGTGCAGAGGATTGCCATGGTGTTTAAAATCAAGCCCGGGACTTTCCCAATCACATTTTCCAATGCTGTGATGCTGCCGCCGCCGTAAACCATGGTGAAGATGCCGAGGCATGACAAGGCTACTTCGACGAATACGAAGCAGGCAAAGCCGGTCAGCCACGATTCGCCGGAGGTCAGCCCAAGATAGGGCGGAAAGATGAGATTGCCCGCGCCGAAGAACATGGCGAATAAGGCAAAGCCCGTTACGATTACATCACTTGGCCGGACTGTTAGTTTGTTTTGTGCAGATATAATTACAACATCCTTTCCTGCGTTTGTCTTTGTGTCTATTATTATATGATGGTTTATGCTGAAGTTTCAAGTAGCGGTAGGTATAGCAGGCAAAAATATTGTAAATTTGTAAAAAAACCCTCAGCGCAAATATGGCTGAGGGTTTTTAGCTTGAATCAACAAGATTATCAAATGTCGTTTACGATGCTGTTGTAGATGGCCTCTAGTTCTTCGTCAGTCGTTCCGTTGGCAGCGCGGATCATGTCGTGGCAGATGGTAAAGCCGGCTTCTTCCAGCTCTTTCTGCACAAGTGCAATGCTCTGGCCGCCCCAGCCGTATGAGCCGAAGGCGAATGCCTTGCGTCCGTTTTTCTTCGGTGCGAGACCTTTGGCATAGCAGAGGAATGCCGCTACATTGGGCATCATGTTGTTGTTGAGTGTAGGCGAGCCGACGGCGATGTATTCGCTGTCGAGCATTTCGGTTACGATATCGGAGATGTGGTCGCATTTCAAGTCGAATAATTTAGCTTTTATTCCCTTGGCGAAGAAGGCTTCCGTGATAGTCTTTGCCATCGCTTCGGTGGAATGCCACATGCTGTCGAATACGACGATTGCTTTTTGCTTGTCAGATTGGAAGGTGCTCCATTTCTGATAGCAGCCGAGGATATCTTTGATATGGCTGCGCCAGCTGATGCCGTGGCCCGTCAGTATCAATTCGAGGTCGAGAGAGCCGACGGTCTTTAAAGCTGCCTGTGCCTGGCGGCCGTAGAGCATTAAGATATTGGCATAGTATTTCTTTGCTTCCCACATCAGCACGTCATAATCTACTTCGTCATCAAAGCGTTCATTCGTTGCCAAGTGCTGCCCGAATCCGTCGTTGGAGAACAGGATTTTTTCTTCCGGGCAGTAAGTAACCATGCTGTCGGGCCAGTGGAGCATCGGCACGGGGACGAATTTGAGCGTACGGCTGCCGATGCTGATGGTATCGCCGGCTTTTACGCCATGATAATCGTGATCGCCGCAGAATTTGGCGATGTTCTTCAGTCCGTTGGGCTGGCTAACGAATACTTCCGCATCAGGGCATTTCTGCAATACGGCATTGAGTGAGCCGGAGTGGTCGTATTCTAAGTGGTTGCAGACTACGTAGTCGATTTTTGAGGGATCGATTACGGAAGAAATGCGCTCTAAGATTTCATCTGTAAATTCTTTTTTAGTCGAATCTATCAGAGTGATTTTTTCATCAATGATCAGATAAGCGTTGTAGGTGCTGCCGCGGCTCGTTTCATAGCCGTGGAAATTGCGGACATTCCAGTCAATCGCTCCTACCCAGTAGATATTGTCGCGCACTTTAGTAGCTTTTAACAAAGATATCATCTCCGATTTCTATTTATAATAAAATAAGCATCAATAAAAGACATTAATATAGAATCATTATACAATAGAGATAGGTTCAATTACAATAGATATCTATTGTTCCTTACCAATAAATTGATAAATGTTATCATTGATTGCCTTAGCATAGATCTTTTTTGCCGGAACGTCGCCGTGCAGCCCGTCCATAGCGTAATAAGTCGGAAGTACTGCCGGGCTGTTGAGCGCGGCGGCGATGTCGATATGCGGCTGCGTCCGGATGAAATCATTGACTTCATTGAAGCTGTCCTGCCAGTAGTCTGCTGTGCCTTCGTCAAAGACCTTTTTGATATTGTCGGGGTTGATAGGCGCGAGCGTCAGCAGAATCGGCGTAATACCATTGCGCCGGCATTTGAGCTGGAGCTTTTTTAAATCGCTGATGACATCGTCTGCCGGTACTCCGGCGCGCAGGCTGTTGGAGCCGGTCATAATCAATAGATAGCGCGGATGAAACGGCAGGACATCACGGTCAAAGCGTTCGAGCGTCGTCGCGCTCGTATCGCCGCTGAAGGA
>CATYZV010000081.1 GCA_958415865.1 uncultured Selenomonadaceae bacterium | reverse complement strand
CGTTTTATATAGGTAATTGAATTGCAAGTGATGTTTATCAGCCGAAACGGTAAGAGATGCCGAATGTGCCCTGGGGATATTCCCATTTCTTCATAGCTTTTGAGCCATGGCACATGACGCGGCAGGTACCGCATTCAAAGCAGCCTGCATAGTCAAATACCATCTGGCCTTTTTCGTTGAGCTTGTAGAGCTTAGCGGGGCAGACGACGAGGCAGGCTTCCAGAGGCGTGCCTTTCCAGTGTTCTTTGTCAATAACGATGTGGGCGTTGTCTTCATCGACGTTGAATTTATCAATGCCGAGGAGTTCATCAATGCCTTCTTTTTTTATTTCTTCACTCATATTGCTCTAAACCCCTTCCATGCGTCAGATAAGAGCTGACCAAAGCCAACGTGCTTCTTCATGATATTGCGCATAGCTTTAGGCATCTTTTCGGGTACTTTTCCGTCTACGTGGAACATGAAGCCCATCATTTCATTGATCATATCAGGATACGTCTTCGTCATACGAGGAATACCTGTGATCTGCGGCCAGCCGGCAAACAGTCTCATAGTCGGCATTACGCCGATTTTTTCCAGTTCATCCATGTAAGCAGGGCCGACCTGTTCAGGGCTTTTAGCAGCCAAAACAGCTCTTGCAGCTGCTACGCCGCTCAAGATAGCCAAGTCCATGCCGCGGATGATAGTACCGGTGTTGATGCAAAAACCTGCAGCATCGCCTGTCATCAAGAAGCCGTTGCGGTACAGTTTCTTAGGCATGCTGTTATAGCCGCCTTCCGGTACGAGATGACCGCTGTATTCTGCTGTCGTGCCTTCGGCAATCAGAGGACGGATAGCAGGATGATTTTTGAAATCCTGGAATAAGTCTGCAAGCGAAGTCTTCTGCTGTGCCAAGGAAGCAGGGCTTACGACCATGCCGAGGGAAATAGAATCTTTATTCGTATAGATGAATCCGCCGCCCTGTGCATGAGTCTGACCGAGTATCATGCAGGCTGCGCCTTCGTCATCGCTATTTACAGCAAAACGCTTGGTGATGACATCGGCAGGCAGTTCGATGACTTCTTTGGCACCTACAGCTACTTCCGTAGGCTTCCATTCTTCTTTCAATCCTGCTTTCTGGGCGATCAAAGCATTGATGCCTTCTGCGGAAATTACTATATCAGCGTACATTTCATCTTCGCCGGTCTTAATGCCGACTACCTTGTCGCCGTCGTAGACCAGATCATCTACGCGTACGCCCGGTGCTACCATTGCGCCCTGGTTTTCAGCCTGTTCTGAGAACCATGCGTCAAATGCAGCACGCGACAGTGTATAAGAAGGCGTAGTATCGTCGTCGCCTTCACTATAGTAATCCATCGTTACACCGGTTTTTTCACCGAGCACCATCATCTGTTCGCGCACAACTCTGCGTTCAAATTCCGCATCTTTATACAAGCCCGGTTCTACCTGTTCCAAGGCATAGGCATAAAGACGGCCGCCGAACATATTCTTGCTGCCCGGCGTATCGCCACGTTCAACTACCAGCACATTTTTTCCTTCGCGTGCCAATATATATGCACAAGCACTACCAGCTGGTCCGGCACCGATGATGATGGCATCAAATTTTTCTTCTTCATCACTCATTGTTAAATCCTCCGGAACTTTATATTATATCTATTCTATCTATATATTTAACAAGCCGAAACTCAGCGTGCCTGTAATGTGTACTGAGCTGTATTACACGCAGCTTTATTTCGGCCTGCATTATGCTCTTATTAGGGATGTATTATTTGGACAGAGCTTTCGTCAAAAGCGGTACTACTTTATGCAGGTCGCCGACGATACCGTAGTCGCATACGGAGAAAATAGGGGCATTTTCATTTCTATCCACAGCTACGATGACTTTGGAGCCTGTCATGCCGACAACGTGCTGAATCTGACCGGAAATACCGATTGCGATATACAGCTGCGGCTTAACTTTAGCACCGGAGATGCCGATGTATTTATCAGCAGGCAGCCAGCCGTAATCTTCAGCCACACTGCGGGAGCAGCCGAGCATTGCGCCGGGGAACTTAGCAGCGAGATCTTCAGCCAGTTTCATATCTTCCTGACCGGAGAGGCCACGGCCTACTGCTACTACTACAGGAGCAGTAGCCAGATCGCCGCCTTCATGAACTACAGGCTTAGCATTGGCTACAGTAACTTTGCTTTCTACAGCAGCGTCGCTAGTTTCAACGTCGCCCGTTCTGGAAGCATCAGCTGCAGCGGCATCAAAGGTGCGGGGTTCAACGCTTACTACGCTGCCCATGCCGAGTTCTTCAGTGCCTACAGCTTTGCCGCCGTACATAGCGCGTTCTACAACGACTTTGCCGCCGTCAACTGTAACTTTAGTTACGTTGTTTGCATAGCCGGCATTCAATTTAGCTGCTACATAAGCTGCAACAGTTTTGCCGCGCAGAGTGCCGCCGAAAAATACAACGGTCGGTTCTGCTTTTGCCAATACATCTGCGATTGCAGGTGCATATGCTTCAGGCCAGTCATTTTTAGCAGAAAACTGCACTACATGATCTGCGCCTTTAGCTATATAATCTTTCGCATCCTGATCGGGAAGTGCGATAACATTTACTTTTTCATTTAAAGCATCTGCTGCTTTTCTGCCTTCAGTCAAGAGCTGATCAGCAACATCTTTAGTTTCAGAATAAATCCATATACCTGCCATGATAAAACTCTCCTTTATGCTTATGCTAAACCTTCCTTGGCGAGATCTGCAGCCAATTTTGCAACAGTATCTGCGTCTTCACCCTTGTAAACAACATTCTTGCGGTCCATAACAAATGCTTTAACGGACGTGAGATTGTTTTTCGGTGCGAGGCTTTCAGCAGAAAGGCCGAGGTCAGCAACTTTTAATTCTTCCTGAGGTTTCTTCTTAGCTTTGAGAATCTGAGGAAGCTTAGGAATACGTGCTTTATTGATCGTAGGCAGAACGGTGATTACAACAGGATAAGCTGCCGTAACATCTTCAGTCATAGAGCCGACGTTTCTTGTAACGGTAACTTCACCGTCTTTAGCGTCGAGCTTGGTTGCAAAGGTCAGTGCGGGAACGCCGAGCAGAGCAGCAACTCTAGGGCCTACCTGCTGGCCGTAAACGTCTTCAGAACCTTCGCCGAATAAAACGATATCGGGGACACCGATTTTTTTAATAGCAGCTGCCAGAACGTTGGCAGTTACGAAGCCGTCTGCTTTAGCAGCAGCTTCTTCATCATTTACCCAGTATGCCTTTTCAGGGCCGCGGGATAAAACGTCTTTGAGCGAATCCTTTGCTTTTTTGCCGCCGAAAGTGAGGCTTGCAACTTCGGCTTTTTGTTTTTCGCCGAGCTGAGCAGCTTCTTCAACAGCATTTTTATCATATTCACTAATTTTCCATTTTGCACGGCTCATATCGAGATTAGAACCTGCAACTTTGATGTCCTGTTCATCGGGAACGAATTTATAGCAAACAAGAACTTTCATAGCAATACTCCTAACCAATCAATTATTTGAAATAGAGCCGCTCTAATAGGATCTCAGCGGCTCTTAATTTCAAGTAAATTATATATCTAATCTATAAACAGTCAAATTAAATAAAGTGAACAGTTTAATCAATTAATTTTTATTTGTCT
The DNA here is from genome assembly GCA_958415865.1 of uncultured Selenomonadaceae bacterium. GTDB lineage: Bacteria > Bacillota > Negativicutes > Selenomonadales > Selenomonadaceae > Megamonas. The sequence goes on along the minus strand of CATYZV010000081.1, from coordinate 3,837 downwards.
TCTTTTTTGTCGAATTTACCGGTAAACTGCGCCTTTTCTTTGTTGACAAAAGCGTTCATGCCGATAGTCTGATCCTGTGCGCCAAAGCAGGTGCCGAAGTACAGAGCTTCGTACTGCATAGCGTTGGACATAGACATTTCCACGCCGCGGTTGATAGCATCCTTAGCGAATCTGACAGCCGTCTGGCTCTTGGACATGATGGTTTTAGCCAGCTTCTTAGCTTCGTCAAGCAGCTGATCCTGCGGAACAACCTTCTGCACAAGACCTACGCGGTAAGCATCTTCAGCCGAAATCATTTCAGCAGAATAGATCATGTACTTAGCCTGTCCTGCACCGACGAGTCTAGCGAGACGCTGCGTGCCGCCAAAACCGGGGATGATGCCGAGGTTTACTTCCGGCTGGCCGAATTTAGCGTTATCAGAAGCAATGCGGATATCGCAGGCCATAGCTATTTCACAGCCGCCGCCGAGTGCGTAGCCGTTTACAGCAGCGATGACAGGCTTTTCACCCTGCTCGATGTTGTTGAGAAATACACCTTCGCTGAGTTCAGCCCATTTTCTGCCTTCTTCCGCATTTAACAGACGCATTTCTTTGATGTCTGCACCTGCGACGAAGGATTTCTGGCCGGAGCCGGTCAGGATGATAACCTGCACTTCATCGTCAGCATTCAGTTCATCAAATACCTGTGCAATTTCATGCACGAGTGCTGCATTTAAGGCGTTGAGTGCTTTCGGTCTGTTGAGAGTAACGACAGCAATTCCGTTGTCTTTTTCTACCAGTAAATTTTCGTAAGCCATGATGTGTATATCTCCTTTAGATGTTAAATGTGTATATAAAATTTATATATTATCATTCAGCAAAATCCGCTGCCAGACCCATCAGTTCAGGTTTAAAGATGCGTTCGTCCATAGTTTTTAAATTCTTCGCTACGGTAACATCTGCATCTATCTGATCCAATACGTCCTTTTGCAGCTGAACGCCGGGGGCTATTTCTGTCAGAACCAGACCATTTTCGCCTAGTTCAAACACTGCCCTTTCTGTAATGTACAGTACCTTTTGTCCATGCTTTTTGGCGAAATCAGCACTGAACGTGATCTGTTCTACCTTCGGCACGAATTTTTTCTTTCTGCCTTCCTGTAGTATGACCAGCCGTCCGTCCTTGATTTCTGTCTTTAAGCCGCCAGCTGTCAAGGTGCCGCAAAATACGATTTTCGGCGTATTCTGGGAGATATTGATGAATCCACCACAGCCTGCGATCTTAGGACCGAATTTACTTACGTTTAAATTACCTGCACTATCGACTTCTGCCATGCCTAAGCAAGTAACGGCAAGATTGCCGCCGTCGTAAAAATCAAACATGCCGGCATGTGATATAGTGGATTCCGGGTTCATCGTAGCACCGAAGCTGTCGCCGCCTGCCGGTACACCGCCGAAGCTGCCGGATTCTACCGTCATCATCAGCGTGTCGCTGAAACCTTCTTCAGCTGCCACAGCAGCGACACCTTCGGGCATTCCGATACCCAGATTGATATTGCAGTTGGGAGCGACTTCCATCGCCGCGCGCCGCGCAATTACCTTGCGCTGGTTTAGCGGCATAGGGACAAATTCGCTCAAGGGAGCTTTTATTTCACCTGTATAAGCAGGATTGTAGTATTCGCCGTTTGTCTGCATGAATTTATCGTGATCGCCGATCACGACGTAATCGACGAGTGCGCCGGGGATGCGTATATTCTGCGGAGCCAGTGAACCTGCTGCCGCAAGGCGTTCCACTTCTGCAATTACAATGCCGCCATTTGCTTTCGCTGCAGCGGCCATTTCAAAAGCTTCGGGAATTGCACCTTCGCGTTCCATAGTCAGATTGCCTTTTTCATCTGCCGTGCTGGCCCTGACGAGCGCAACATCGACCTTGAATGCTTTGTAGAATAAATACTCTTCACCATTTACGGATATGACTTCTACGATATCTTCGACAGTCTTAGCATTTAGCTTTCCGCCTTCAAGGCGCGGATCAACGAATGTGTTTAACCCTACCTTCGTCAAAACACCGGGCTTTTTGCCGGCCGACGCGCGGAATAGATGTGCTATGACTCCCTGTGGTAAGTTATATGCTTCCACTTCATTGTCAGAAATCACTTTGCCCAGACGCGGGGCAGTAGCGTAATGACCGCCGATGACACGTTTTATCAAGCCTTTATGACCGTAATAATTGTTGCCTCGATCTTTGTTGTCGCCAATGCCTGCACTAAACAAATACGTCAGATTTTTAGGATGTCCTGTTGCCAAAAAACTCTCTTCGATAGCACTGCTCAGTGTCTGCGGATGTGCACAGCCGATGAATCCGGCCGCACACACTGCAGCACCGTCGCCGATGAGCTTGGCAGCATCCTTCTTAGCAATGAGTTTCATGCTTGTGCTCCTAATGTGTATATATGTGTATATGAAATTTATCTCAAAATATTATTCAATTGTTATTCAGTTGTAATTAGCCGAACAGCTATTAGCGAAGCAGGCTGCCGGAAACGATCATGCGCTGAACTTCGCTGGTGCCTTCATAAATGCCGGTGATTCTCTGATCGCGGTAGAAGCGTTCAACATCGAAGTCTTTGATGTAGCCATAACCGCCATGGATCTGTACAGCTCTGTCGCATACGAAGCTAGCAGTATCAGCAGCGAACAGTTTAGCCATGGAAGCAGTAGCAGCAGCATTTTTCGGATCATGATCATGAACGTATGCAGCGTTGTAAGTTAAGAGACGAGCAGCTTCCAGTCTGGTCTTCATATCAGCGATAGTGAAGGCGATGAACTGTTTAGTAGCAATAGGTTTGTGGAACTGTACACGTTCTTTAGCGAATTTGATAGCAGCGTCGAGAGCACCCTGTGCAATGCCGACAGCCTGTGCAGCGATGCTGATACGGCCGCCGTTCAGAGTGATCATAGCGTATTTGAAGCCTTTGCCTTCTTCGCCGACGAGGTTTTCCTTCGGAACTTTAGCATCTTTGAAGATCAATTCGCCGGTATGGGAGCCGCGGATACCCATTTTATTTTCATATTTGCCGATCGTGAAGCCTTCAGTGTCTTTGTCGACAACGAAGCAGCTCAGGCCTTTAACGCCTGCTTCAGGATTGGAGTTTGCAAATACAGTGTAGCAGTCAGCAACGCCGGCGTTGGTGATGAAGCATTTAGTGCCGTTCAATACATAATAGTCGCCTTCGAGTTTTGCAGTAACACTGCCGGAAGCAACGTCTGTGCCTGCGCCCGGTTCAGTCAATGCGAATGCGCCGACTTTTTCACCTTTGCACATCGGTTTCAAATATTTTTCTTTGAGGAAATCGCTGCCCCACTGGAAGATAGGGTTGGATGCCAGGGATACATGAGAAGCGTAGATAATGCCGGTAGAAGCACATACGCGGGAAATTTCTTCAACCATGATAGCATAGCTGATGTAGTCAGCACCTGCGCCGCCTACTTCTTCAGGATAAACCATGCCCATGTAATCATGTGCAGCGAGCTGTTTAACAGTTTCTTCAGGATAATAGCCTTCCTGATCGACTTTAGCAGCGATCGGCTGGCAATAAGTCTGTGCGAATTCACGAGCACTCTGTCTAATTAATTCCTGTTCTTCTGTTAATTTGAAATCCATGATTAAATTCCTCCTAAACGATAGAAAAAATTATCTAAATTCTTTCTGCGGTACAGTCTCATATGCCGCAGTTTTCACTTTTAATCATTGCATACGCCGTGCCAAAACCGCTGTGTTAATTTTTTATATTTGCCTTAAAACCTTGATATACCAAGCATTTAGGCTGATAAAAAAGTTTTTATTCTTTCTATTTATAT
>CATYZV010000080.1 GCA_958415865.1 uncultured Selenomonadaceae bacterium | reverse complement strand
AATTAATACAGCTGTATTTCCTGCCTTGCTTTATTTTTTTATCAAATCTTAAATTTTCTATCGTAGAGCAGTGCTGCATTTAAGATGACGAGGACGGAGCCGATGTTGTGGACGAGTGCGCCTGTTATGGGATTGAGTACGCCTGCTATGGAGAGTGCTACGGCTATGGCGTTGATGGTCATTGCGGCGGTGATGTTGCCTTTGATGGTATTGAGCGTGGAGCGGGAGAGTTTTTTGAGGTACGGTATTTTGGAGATGTCGTCATTCATCAGTGCTATGTCGGCGGCATCGACGGCTATGTCGCTGCCCATGGTGCCCATGGCTACGCCTACGTCGGCTGTCTTGAGGGCGGGCGCGTCGTTTACGCCGTCGCCTATCATGCAGACTTTCTGCCCTGATTTTTGGAGGTCTTCGATGTTGGCGACTTTGCCTTCGGGCAGCAGGTCAGCGCGGATTTTGGTGATGTTGACTTGTTTGGCAAAGTACATGGCTGTATTTCTGTGGTCGCCGGTCAGCAGTACGACGCTGGTATCGAGCTTGTAGAGGTCGCGCACCATGTCTTTGGCGGCGGGGCGCAGGCGGTCGGAGAGGGCGAGGATGCCGGCGCAGCTGCCGTCGATGGCGGTGAGTACGGAGGCTTTACCTTGCAGACGCAGTGCATTTAGTTTTTCTTCCAGTGCTGCATCGGCTGTTATGCCGTGTTCAGCTAGGTATTTTTCATTGCCGCAGAGGATTTTTTTGCCGTTGATTTCGGCGTAAATGCCTTTGCCGGATTCCATTTTGAATACATCGCTGTCTATCAGCTCGATATTTTGCGCTTCGGCGTACGCTGTTATTGCTTTGCCCAGCGGATGTTCGCTCTTTGCTTCGGCGGAGGCGGCAAGGCGCAGCAGTTCACGCTTAGTTATATTATCATTCAAAGAAATGACATCGCTTAATTCCAATTTGCCGTAGGTCAAGGTGCCTGTCTTATCGAAGGCTATGGTGTCAACTTTGCCCATTTTTTCTAGGGCTTCGCCGGATTTGACGATGACACCGAATTTTGTAGCCTGCCCTATAGCCGCCATTATGGAAGTCGGCGTGGCAAGGGCGAGGGCGCAGGGGCAGAATACGACGAGTATGGTAACGCCGCGCATCAGTGCATCCATCTGTTCAATGCCCATATTATAGCTTATGACCGTGGTGAGGATTGCCGTCAATAGGGAAATCGGCACGAGCCATTCAGCCCATTTATCGACTATGCGCTGCATCGGTGCTTTCTTCTGCTCTGCTTCTTTTACCATGTCGATAAGACGCTGGAGCGAGGAGTCGGAGCCTGCTTTGACTGCTTCGATGTCGATGGAGCCGAAGCAGTTCATGGTGCCGCAGAATACTTCATCGCCCACGCTCTTGTCCACGGGCAGGGATTCGCCTGTCATGACGGACTGGTCGACTGAGGTTGTGCCTGCTACAATCCTGCCGTCGGCGGGTATCTGTTCGCCGGGGCGCACGCGCAGCACGTCGCCTATCTGCACTTGGCTCGCATCTATTTCGACTTCCAGCACTTCCCCGTTCTGCTTTACGAGCTTGCGGCCTTTCTGCGGTGCAAGTTCAATGAGTTTGGATAGACCTTTGCGGGCGCGGTTGACGGTTTTTTCTTCTAGTATTTCGCCGATTGCCATTATGAAGGCAACTTCGCCGGCGGCAAACAATTCGCCGATGGCAATGGATGCTAAAATCGCCATCGTGATCAAAAGTGCTGAGGTAATGCGGTGTTCTTTAAACAGTGCCGCAGCCGCTTCGTAAATCAGCGGATAGCCGGATATTATGACGGTTACCCAAGCCGGGTCGACAGGCAGCTTTATATCTGAAAGCATCAGCACCAGACTAATGGCCAAAAATATGCCTGATATTACTATCATCTTCACTGAAGAAAATTTTTCGCTTAACTCTTGCCAATTCATAAAAATTCCTCCTAAATATCTTGTAATTTTTCTCAAAATGAATTACATTATTTATATACCCTATTGGGTATTCTCTACGCTTTTTATTATAGCTATTTCTTATAACAGAACAATAAACAAAACTTTTACTTTGTACGATATCGAACAGATTGAGAAATTTGTTTGATTTTAACAGAGGATTACAAATTGATCAGGAGTGATTTTCATGGATAGACGGCAGAAAAAAACACAAGAGGCGATTTTGCAGGCTTTTATGACATTGCTTGCCGCCAAAGCGTATCCCAAGATCACCGTGCAGGAAATCATCGACCAAGCGTGCATCAGCCGCAGTACTTTTTATGCCCATTTTGAAACGAAGGATTATTTATTGAAGGGAATGTGCACTAACTTGTTTGACCATGTAGCCGCACGCAAATTGTTTGCCGAAGCGACGCACGATTTTTCTCTAAAGGTCAGCGATCCTAAAGTGCTGTTCACGCACATACTGTACCATCTGCGCGACAATCAGAAAAACACGGTGCGCCTGCTCTCCGACGACAGCAGCGATATCTTTTTATCGTATTTCAAGCCCGATTTGAACGATTTGATAGAAGTCCACGTCTTTGAAAAGGTGAAGCCGCAGAATATCTACGTGCCGGAAAAATTCTTGGTCAATCACATCTCGTGCAGTTTCATCAGCATGGTGCAGTGGTGGATTGAACATAATCTGCAAGAATCGCCGGAAGAGCTTTCACGCTATTTTGAACGGGTGATAATACCGGTGATCTGACAGCTAAAAAGCGAGCTAAGATGTATTGACAAAGCCAAGGGCTTGTTATATCATAATAAGCATATTTAGAATTCGAATGGGGAGTGTTTTTCACTCTCCTTTTTTGTTGAATTTCAGTCTGTATATATTATAAGGAAGGAAAGATGCAGATGCAGGATGATTTAGGAACGCTGGCACAGCTTAACTGGTTCCCGGGGCATATGGCGAAGGCACGGCGGATTATTACGGACAACCTAAAGCTGGTGGATGTGGTCATAGAGCTATTGGATGCCCGCATACCGCGCAGCAGTGCCAATCCTGTCTTGCGGGAGCTCATCGGGAAAAAGCCTCATCTCGTCGCGCTCAATAAAATCGACTTGGCAGACCCGGCGGTGGTCAGCAGGTGGGAAGCGCATTTCAGGGAAAACGGCTCCAGCGTGGTCAAGATCAATTCGCTGAGCGGCAAAGGGCTGCGCCCTCTGACGGCGGCTGTCAATGAGCTGGCTCGCGTAAAGACGGCAAAATTCGCCCGCGCCGGTGCCAAGCCGCGCAATGCCCGTGTCATGATAGTTGGCATCCCTAATGTGGGCAAGTCGTCTCTTATCAACCGACTGTCCGGCAGTGCGTCGCTGAAGACTGCCGACCGCCCGGGCGTTACCCGCGCCAAGCAGTGGATTAAAATCAAGGGCAATATCGATCTGCTCGATACGCCGGGCATCCTCTGGCCCAAGTTTGAAGATCCTGAAGTCGGGCTGAATCTCGCCTTTACCGGTGCGATAAGCGATGAGGTCTATGACATTGAGCACGCGGCACAGCTGCTGCTCTGGCGGCTCAAAGATCATTATGCTGCCAATATCTGTGAACGCTGGCGCATTGACATGGCTGATTTTCCTGAGACGCAGGAGGATTTATTTGCCGCTGTGGGCAAAAAGCGCGGTTTTCTGCAAAAGGGCGGCATCGTCGACGGCGAAAAGACCGCTATTGCCGTGCTCAAGGATTTCCGCGCCGGAAAGCTCGGCTGCATTTCGCTGGAAGAGCCTTGAAAACTTTGGCATAAAATGTGCATAAAAAATACCAGCTTGTATTTGACAGAATCCGCTTCATATACTACACTAAGAGGAAGATATTTTATTTTTTTTGTAAACTCACTGAATTAGATTTTAGGAGGAATTTTTTTTGTTTACCAACAGCAAATTGAGAAATGTCGCTATCATAGCTCATGTCGACCACGGCAAGACGACGCTCGTCGATGCCATGCTCAAGCAGAGCCATGTCTTCCGCGCTAATCAGCAGGTGGAAGATCGCGTAATGGACTCCAACGCCATTGAACGTGAACGCGGTATTACCATTTTGTCCAAGAATACAGCCATCATGTACAAGGGCATTAAAATCAACATCGTCGACACCCCGGGCCATGCTGACTTCGGCGGCGAAGTTGAACGCGTGCTGAACATGGTCGACGGCGTTCTGCTGCTCGTCGACGCATCGGAAGGTCCTATGCCGCAGACGAAATACGTGCTGCGCAAAGCTCTCGAACAGGGCTTGAAGCCTATCGTTGTAATCAACAAGATCGACCGTCCTGACCGCCGCATCGACGATGTTTACGATGAAGTGCTCGAACTGTTCATGGAACTCGGTGCTGACGATGATCAGCTCGACTTCCCCGTAGTTTACGCTATCGCCCGCGACGGCATTGCAAAGCTCGACCTCGACGATGACAGCACGACGCTTGAACCTCTGATGGACCTGCTCGTAAAAGAAATTCCTGCACCGCAAGGCGATATTGAAGGACCGCTCCAGATGATGGTAACGACGCTCGACTCTGACGATTACGTCGGCCGCGTAGCTATCGGCCGCATCATGCGCGGCAAGGTCAAAGAAGGCCAGAATGTCGTTGTAATCAACGGCGACAGCGAAACGAAGGAACGCATCGGCAAAGTATTCGTATATCAGGGCCTCAACCGCGTGGAAGTGCCCGAAGCTGAACTCGGTGAAATCGTTGCTTTGACCGGCCTGCCCAGCGCAAGCATCGGCCACACCATCGCCGACGCTGAAAATCCGGAAGCTCTGCCCAGCATCAACATCGACGAACCTACGCTGTCTATGACATTCGGCGTAAATACCAGCCCGTTTGCAGGACGCGAAGGCCAGTTCGTAACTTCCCGCCATCTGCGCGAACGCCTGTTTAAAGAAACGGAAACGAACGTTTCTCTGCGCGTAGAAGAAACCGACAGCCCCGATACGTTCAAAGTATCCGGCCGCGGCGAACTGCATCTGTCCATCTTGATTGAAACAATGCGCCGCGAAGGCTACGAACTCCAGATCGGCAAGCCGGAAGTTATCTACAAGGAAATCAACGGACAGAAGTGCGAACCTATTGAAAACCTCACTATCGAAGTACCGCAGGAATTCATGGGCACCGTAATGGAATCGCTCGGCACGCGCAAAGCTGAACTGTCCAACATGACGGAACTCAAAGGCTATCTGCGCCTTGAATTCACTATTCCGGCACGCGGCCTCATCGGCTTCCGCTCTGAATTCTTGACCAATACCAAGGGCAACGGCATCATGAACCACGTATTCCGCGGATATGCACCGTACAAAGGCGACATCCCGGGACGCAGCCGCGGCTCTCTCGTAGCATTTGAACAGGGTGAAACTACTCCTTACGGCATCTATACGCTGCAGGACCGCGGCACGATGTTCATCTCCCCTAACCAGATGGTTTACGAAGGCATGATCATCGGTGAAAATACCCGCGAACTCGATATGGACGTAAATCCCTGCAAGAAGAAAAATGTATCGAATATGCGTTCGTCTTCTTCTGACGAAGCAATCCGCCTTACTCCGCCCCGCATTCTGAGCCTTGAACAGGCACTGGAATTCATCAATGAAGATGAAATGGTCGAAGTAACGCCGGAAAGCATCCGCCTGCGCAAATCCATCCTCGACAGATCTCAGCGCGGCCGTATGCGCAAAAACGCAAAATAATATCGCATAAATACAAGCCAATGACGGCAGCGGCATCGTCTGCTGCCGTTTTTGCTATATGGAAACAGAGTTTTTCACTGAGATTGCAGGATTTTCAATTTATGCAGAGAAATAATCCATATTAGCAGACAATTCGCCGGATTTTTGCTATAATGAGATTATATATAGAATCATAAGCTGCATTAAGATTATTTGAGGTGATATTATGGCAGATCTCTTATCGAAGATAGCAGGTTTCATCCTTCCGACAGAAGAAGTCGAAGAAAATGTGGCTGAAACTGAAGAACAAAATGAAAAGAAGAACACTGCGGCAGGCAGAATAGCCGGTAACAGCAGAAAGGTTGCCAACGGCGGTGAAGTCGCTGATCCGTACTACGGAGACTACAGCGAAGAAGAACAGCCTGAAGAAAAAAAGCGCGAACCGCTGCGCGTCTACAAGCATCCCAAGATGAACATTCTTGTATTTGAACCGGCTAACTTCAACGATACGAAAGTAGCAGCTGATACGCTCAAGGCATCCAAGACTGTGCTGATGAATTTTGAAAAAATCGAGTACAGCGAACAAGTCCGCATCTGCGACTTCATGAACGGTGCCTGCTACGTGCTCGACGGCTCAGTAAGGCGCATTTCCGCCAACATGGTTCTCTACGTGCCTAAGGGAGTTACGATTGAATCCATCGCCGCTGCACAGAAAAATTGAAGCTGAATGAAAAAGCATCTGCTTTATTTCCGATGATTTTTAAATCATGAGATAAAGCAGATGCTTTTTTTAAACCGTGGCTTATTTATTTAGCGTATTCTGGCAGAAATTGATGAAAGACTGCGCTGCCTTGGAGATGTAGCGGTCTTTCTTCCAAGCGAGGCCTACATCGACAAAGATGGGTTTTTCCAGCGGCAGCATTTTGATCTTGGGCGAGTCCTTGACGATGAAATCGAGCAGGAACGTCATGCCGACATTGCTGGAGATCAAGCCTTTTATCGTTTCGATCTGATTCGATTCGAGGATGATATTAGGCTTTATATTGTTGTCCTTGAATTTATTCAGCATCATATTGCGGATGAAAGAGCCTTCCTTCATCATTATGATATCGCTGTTGGTAACATCCGACCAAGAGAAGAAGTCTTTCTGCGCCAGCGGCGAATCCTGCGGCACGCACGCCACCACCTGATTTGTGGACATCGGCAGCAGCTCTAGGCTCGGCGAGGCATTGGAGATTATGACTATGCCAAAATCCAGCTCATCGCGTTCGAGAGACTGGCGGATGGACATAGAGCCTTTTTCGTACAGGTAGATATCCAGATGGGAAAATTTCTTCTGAAAGCCGGAGAAGATCTTCGGAAACAGATACGCGCCGATCATAGACGGAATGCCTATTTTGATAGTGCCTTTCTGCAGCTGCTTGTAATCGTTGACTTCCAGCACAGCGTCTTGAATATTGCGCAGGGCAAGCTCGATGCGGTTTAGAAAAACAGTCCCTTCAGGCGTTAAGGTCAGCTGCTTCTGGCTGCGCTCGAACAGCTGAATGCCTAATTCTGCCTCCAGTTTCTTTATTGCTACAGTGATGTTCGGCTGCGATACTGACAGTCTTTTGGCGGCTCTCGTGATGTTTTTCAAGCGGCTTGTCATTTGAAAGTACTCGAGCTGTTTTAATTCCATAGTTCTAATTATCCCCCTCTAAAGACAATCTTGTCTTAGTATTCCCTTCATCATAAATAAAATTAATCATATCATATGCTTATTATACCATAAACGAATATCCATATCCAAGTATTAATTGATAAATTTTAATTATAACAACATCTTTCTTCC
>CATYZV010000079.1 GCA_958415865.1 uncultured Selenomonadaceae bacterium | reverse complement strand
GTATATAAATTTATTTGCGCCGACATACTATATATAGTGGTTGGTTTGACAGTCATACATACATATAGTATAATCTGTCTCAGTTAAAACGATGAAACGAACACGGGCTGCGGCGAAAATTTTTGGGCTGACGGCTTAATATATCAGGGGTGAGGGGCTTAAATGATAGGTAAAATTAAGAAGCGCACCGGGAATATTGTGAAATTTAATGCACAGAAGATTACCGATGCTATCAAGAAAGCTAATATGGAGTCAATCGATGAAACTTTTTCTACGGAGCAGCTAACGGAGCTTACGCAAAAGGTCATCGAGGCTTTGCAGCAGGTCAAGCTCCCCGGTGTTGAACAGATTCAAGATACAGTTGAAAAGACTTTGATTGCGGGTAATTTTGCCAGCACGGCAAAAGCGTACATACTCTACCGCGCTGAACATACGAAGCTGCGCCAAGCGAAGGCGGATCTGATGGATATCTACGATGAGCTGACGTTTAAAAAGGCTCAGGATGCGGATATCAAGCGCGAAAATGCCAATATTGATGCAGATACGGCTATGGGCACGATGCTCAAGTACGGTTCGGAAGGTTCTAAGTACTTCATCACCAGCCATATTCTGCCGAAGGACATCGCTGTAGCTCATATGAACGGCGACATCCATATCCACGATATGGATTTTTATATGCTGACGGAAACGTGCTGCCAGATCAATTTATTGAAGTTGTTCAAGGACGGTTTTTCTACGGGCCACGGTTACCTGCGTGAACCGAATGACATCCGTTCCTATGCAGCACTCGCCTGCATTGCGATTCAGGCAAACCAGAATGAAATGCACGGCGGTCAGGCTGTGCCGATCTTCGATTACTGTATGGCTCCGGGCGTTGCCAAGACGTACCGCAAGCAGTATTACAAGGCATTGAGCTGCTATTTTGATGCTATCTTGGGCATGGATATAAATGACGGCAAGCTGCTTTGCAAAGAGATAGAAAGACAGCTTCCTATAAAGATAGCTATGGGCAATGTCGATGAGTTCGGCGAAGCATTGGCGGCGTTCCTGCCGGCGCATCAGCGCGACAACGGTTTTCAGGAAATATCGGAAGATACGGTGCGCACAGCTCATAAATTCGCGGTCAAGACTGCATGGAATGAAACGGACAATGCTACGTATCAGGCAATGGAAGCCTTCGTGCACAACCTCAACACAATGAATTCGCGTGCCGGTGCTCAGGTGCCTTTCAGCTCCATCAACTACGGCACGGATACGTCCCCGGAAGGCCGCATGGTAATGCGCAATCTGCTCTTGGCTACTGATGCAGGTCTGGGCGACGGTGAAACGCCGATTTTCCCTGTACAGATATTCAAGGTCAAGGAAGGTATTAATTATGAAAAGGGAGATCCGAACTACGATTTGTTCCGCTTGGCTATGAAGACTTCGGCAAAGCGTCTTTTCCCTAACTTCAGCTTCCTCGATGCTCCTTTCAATAAGAAGTATTATAAGCCCGGCGATTACAATACGGAAGTTGCCTATATGGGCTGCCGCACGCGCGTCATGGGCAATGTCTACGACCCGACAAAGGAAGTTACCTGCGGCCGCGGCAATCTGAGCTTCACCAGCATCAATCTGCCGCGTTTGGCTATTGAAGCTAAAGGCAATATTTCTAAGTTCTACAAATCACTCGACGATATGATAGATCTCGTAATCCGCCAGCTGCTGCACCGCTTTAAGGTTCAGTGCACCAAGATAGGCAAGAATTATCCTTTCCTGATGGGACAGAATATCTGGATAGACTCCGAAAAGGTCGGCGAATACGACAGCGTATCAGAAGTGCTCAAGAACGGCACTTTGACGCTCGGCTTTATCGGGCTGGCTGAAACGCTCAAGGCACTAATCGGCAAGCACCACGGTGAATCTGCTGAAGCGCAGAAGCTCGGCCTTGAAATCGTCAGCCATATGAGAAAGCGCATGGATGACGAAGCGCAGCGCACGAAGCTTAATTTCTCGCTGATCGCAACTCCGGCGGAAGGTCTCAGCGGCCGTTTCGTAAAGATAGACCGCAAGATTTACGGCTCTATTCCCGGCGTTACCGACAGAGATTACTATACGAATTCCTTCCATGTGCCGGTTTATTATCCTATAAGCGCGTATAAAAAAATTCAGATTGAAGGACCGTACCACGCTTTGACGAACGGCGGCCATATCAGCTATATCGAAATGGATGGCGACCCGACGAAGAACATAGCAGCTTTTGAAGCTATCGTGCGCTGTATGCACGACAACGGCATCGGCTACGGCTCTGTAAATCATCCGGTAGACCGCGACCCTGTCTGCGGCTATACAGGCATCATCAACGGTGTCTGCCCCAAGTGCGGCCGCAGTGAAGCCGCCCACAAACGCCACATAGTCCTCAAGCGCATGCGCGATAACTGCTGCAGCGCGGCGGGATTTTAAAATAAAATTATATTGATGAAAGAGGGATTATATATGTTAGTAAATGGTGTAGATGTAAAAGTAAATGGTATCAATGATATCACGGAAGCAGAAATCGTAAATTATATCAATTATGTAAAAGAAAACTCCGATGAAACGCTGTCTCAGCTGACCATCTCCGATGCAGGCAACGGCGAAGTAGCTATCGACTATCAGACACAGCCCGCCAAGTTTGAAAGAATCCGCCGCATCACCGGCTACCTCGTAGGCACGGTAGACCGCTTCAACAACGCAAAACGCGCTGAAGAACACGACCGCGTAAAACATGGCCTCAATTAAAATTGCAGGGGTGGTCAACGATTCCATCGTCGACGGAGAAGGCTATCGCTTCACTATCTTCACCCAAGGCTGCAAGCACAACTGCCCCGGCTGCCACAATCCCCAGACTCACGATTTAAACGGTGGTAATCTTGCCGATACTGACGAGCTGCTGGAACAGATCTGTGAAAATCCGCTGCTGAGCGGCGTTACCTTCAGCGGGGGAGAACCGTTTTTGCAGCCGGCACCCTTGGCGGAGCTTGGAGCAAAAATACATCAGCATAATCTCAACATCACCGTATTCACCGGCTACACATTAGAACAGCTGGTGAATATGCACGATGATGATGTAGATGCTCTGCTGGCACAGACGGATGTGCTGATCGACGGTCCGTTCGTCCAGAGCCTGCGCGATATATCTCTCGTATTCCGCGGCAGCAGCAATCAGCGGATTATCGATATGAATAAGTGGCGCGAAACAGGCGAGATTGTTACAATCGAATATTGAACATAAAAAATCTCAGCTAGAAGTAGTGCAATAGCACACTGTTTTCAGCTGAGATTTCTGTAATATAAAAAGACTGAAAGCCGCCACTTTCAGTCTTTTTATGATCATATACGGAAAATACTTTCTGTAAGTTTTCTTCAATTTCATTATATCATATTTGTTTACAAAGTCAATATTTGATATAATATACCTGCTGTGTCTCCCCGGCAGAAGGGAGGTATGATCATATTGGATAATACAATAGTAGGTTTTCTTTTGTCTGTCGCAGCAGATATAGTCAGCTATTATATCTGCAAATGGCTGGACAGACGCTTTTGATTTAACACAGCCAGCCTAAAATTTGCTGTAAGCCCGCCAGCTTGCAGCATGAAGAGCCCTTTTAGGGCTCTTTGTTTAGTTTTTATTGCATGAAGAAGGTGCGTTTGTTGATTGGTTTAGGGACAATCGTAAATACAGCGGCGGTACTCGTCGGCGGCGGTGTGGGGCTTCTGCTGAAAAAGGGCATAAAGGATTCTCTGCAGGATTCGCTTTTGAAGGTGCTGGGGATATCGGTGCTGTTCATCGGCATAGCGGGGACGCTGCAGCAGCTGCTAACGGTGGATGGTGAGGTCTTAAAGACTTCGGGCACGATGCTGATGATTTTTTCGCTGATAATCGGCACGCTGCTGGGTGAATACATAGATATTGAAAAGCAGCTGGAAAAGGTCGGGGAAATGCTCAGAAAAGTTCTGCATACGGATGCGGATTCTCCGTTTACGAATGCTTTTGTTACTGTTACTTTAGTGATATGCGTCGGGGCAATGGCTATTTTGGGTTCGATTCAAGACGGGCTGTCAGGCGATTATGATCTGTTATTTACAAAAGCGGTGCTCGATGGTGTCATCTGCATGGTCTTTGCTTCGACTATGGGCATCGGTGTTCTTGCTGCGGCTCTGCCGCTGTTTTTGTATCAAGGCTCGATTACGGTAGCGGCCGGTTTTATTGCGCCGTATATGACGCAGGCGATGATCGGCGATATCTGCTGCACGGGCAATGTGCTGATAACATTGATAGGTATAAATCTTATATTCGATAAAGTGGTGCACGTCCGCGTCGGCAATATGCTGCCTGCGCTGATAGTGCCTGTTGTATATCATCTGTTGTTTTAATGTATAGATTGCGGAGGTTTTTTCATGAGAGATATTTCAAAGCTGAAAGGTGCTTTATACGGGGCGGCGGTGGGCGATGCACTCGGTGCGCCGCTGGAGTTCATGTCGCCGGAACAGATTGCACTGGAGTTCGGCACGGTGCGGGATATGCTCGGCGGCGGCTGGCTCAATACTGTACCGGGTGAAGGTACTGATGAGACAGCATTGATGCTTGCCTGTGCTTACGGCATTATCAAGAATCCGGATGATCCTTATCCTGAAATAGGCAAGAATTATATCAACTGGGCTATCAGCCGCCCGCGGGATATCAGTGATACGACGCTGCGCAGCATCGACAGGACTATGGCAAAGGCTCACGGCAAATACTTGGTGCCTAAGGCACGCTGGCAGGAATCGGCGCAGCAGGTGGATGTGTTCAGCAACCGCGGCAGCATTGATAACGGAGCAATCGTCAATATGATATATCCGGCACTGTATTACCGCGAAGAAGATGAAGCTGTGCCCAAGGCACTCGACATCGCCAATATGACGCACGCTAACACTCAGTCCAACAATGCCTGCCGTCTCTATACGCAGCTTATCTACCGCCATTTCAACCGCGGCATCGACAAGCAGGCGATGGATGAGCTGATCGACAGTACGATGTATTACCGTTATAAGAAAGAATACGTGCTGCCGACAGCGTGTGCACATGACAGCATTATAACTATGCTGCATGCTTTTATGGATACGGATAATTTTGAAGATGCTTTGATACGCGCTGTGAACTACGGCGGCGACAGCGATACCATAGGCGCGATGACCGGCGGGCTTGCCGGCTGCTTCTACGGTTTTGAAGCTATACCGCCGAGATGGACCGATGCGCTGCCGGAAGGCATTAAGCAGATGCTTGAGGAAATCTGCGCGGTCGTAGAATAATTGTATCTCAGCAAAGCAAAAGAACTGCCAGCCGGCAGTTCTTTTTTTGTATTGTATGCTTATTTTACTTTGTAGATGCGGACTTCATAAGAGCGCAGAAGCCCTGATTCTCTGTCGCTGTAATTGGACATCAAAAGCTGAGTTCCCTTGAGTTCCGGCAGCCTGTAGCCGCGTATTTTTGCTGTGGTGTTGGCGATTATTACAATGCGTTCGCCGGAGGCTTCGTCTGTGCGGGCGTAGGCGTATATGCCGGGGCTGTAAGAGAGCAGTTCTTCGTAGCTGCCGCCTTGCAGTGCTTTATAGCTGCGGCGTAGTTTAATCAGCTTCAGATAGTAATTGAGCACGGAGCTTTCGTCTTCCAGCTCACTTTCTACGTTGATGTCGGCGTATTCGTCGTTCAGGGGCAGCCACGGCCTGCCGGTCGTGAAGCCGGCGCGTGAATATCTGTTCCACGTCATGGGGCTGCGGGCGTTGTCGCGGCTGTACTTCCATACACCTTCCATGGCTTCGCGCGGTTCAAGCCCGTCTTTTATCGCCAGCTCGTATTCAGCGGCGGAGTATATGTCGTCGTACATTTTTATAGAAGGCCATTTTATGTTCGTCATGCCGAGTTCTTCGCCTTCGTAGATGAACGGCGTTCCGCGCAGGGTCAAGAGAATGGTGGCTAGGAATTTGGCGGATAGCTTGGTGTCCGTGCCTTCGGGGAAGAAGTAATTTACGCTGCGAGGAAGGTCGTGATTTTCAAAGAACAGTGCCAGCCAAGCGTTGTCTTTGGCGGCGTTTTCATCGTCGGTAAGGCATTTTCTGATGTCGATGAGCTTCCACGGTTTGCGCTTGTGCCAGATGTAGCCGTCTTCAAAGCCGAGGCGTATGTGGCTGAATTCAAATACCATGTCGAATACGCCGTCTTTGCCTATCCATTTGGAAAAGTCTTCCGGTCTTACTTCTGCTGCTTCGGCGACGGTGAATACATCGCCGCGGCTGAAGGTTTCATCTTTCCATTCGTGCAGAAAATCCAATATGCCTTCGCGGCAGGCTGTAGCGGCGGAGATATCGCTCAGTCCGTCCGGGCCGTCTATGGTGCTGTTAGTGAATTCAGCCGGCTTTTTGATAAACGGTATAGCGTCGATGCGGAAACCGCCCACGCCCTTGTTCATCCAAAAGCGGGTTACATCGTAAAGTGCCCGGCGCACTTCAGGATTTTCCCAGTTGAGGTCAGGCTGTTCTTTGGCG
This sequence comes from uncultured Selenomonadaceae bacterium, assembly GCA_958415865.1. GTDB lineage: Bacteria > Bacillota > Negativicutes > Selenomonadales > Selenomonadaceae > Megamonas. The sequence continues at coordinate 1,073 of CATYZV010000079.1, read as the reverse complement.
AAGGTGTGCAGGTAGTACTGCCCTGTCGCTTCATCGAACTGCCAAGCGGAGCCGCCGAAGATGGAACGCCAGTTTGTCGGCGGCTTGCCGTCTTTGCCGTCGCGCCAGATGTACCAGTCGCGCTTAGAGTTATCTTTTGATTTTTTCGATTCTTCAAACCAAGGATGCTGATCTGACGTGTGATTGAACACGAGGTCCATGACGATTTTGATGCCGCGCTGCTGTGCTTCGTGAATCAGCCTGTCCATATCTGCCATCGTGCCGTACTGCGGGTCGATAGCACAGTAGTCAGAGATGTCGTAGCCGTTGTCTTTCTGCGGCGAAGGGTATATAGGACAGAGCCATAGCGCGCCTATATCGAGCTTTTGCAGGTAATCCAGCTTGCTGATGATGCCCGGCAGGTCGCCGATGCCGTCGCCGTTGCTGTCGCAGAAGGATTTCGGGTATATCTGGTAGACGATTGCCTTTTGCCACCATTTTAAATCTTCCATATATATATGCACCTCTTGTAGTATGATTGTCATTGAAAAAGGCAGGTACAAATCTTGTACCTGCCGCTTGATTCATTGCTGATATTTACCGCTATTATTTAACAGCGTTTAAGACTTCTTCGGTAATGTCGGCAGAGGTAAAGAGCGTTACATCTCTATTTACAACTACGCTGTAGCCGTGCTTAGCAGCTACGTCTTTAATAGCTGTGTTGATCTTTTCCTGCAGCGGTTTTACCAGATTGATCTGTTTTTGGCGAAGGTCAGTGAAGATGCGGGCGCGGACTTTCTGGATTTCCTGCGGGCTCATCTTGTCATTCACGGATTTTTCAAATTCCTTCTGTGCGTCTTCGGAGAGTTTCATCATGGACTGCTGAATGTTTTTGCTTTCCGGGATATTGGCGAGGACGTACTGATAGTCGATCGTAGCGACAGATGACGATGCAGCAGGCTGATATACATCAGCAGCTGAAGCCGTTCCTCCGATGCCCAGCATGAAAATTGCAGAACAGATGATTGCTAAAAAGTGTTTTTTCATTTATTGATATCCTCCTAAGGTATTCTATGCCATTAGACATATTATAG
>CATYZV010000078.1 GCA_958415865.1 uncultured Selenomonadaceae bacterium | reverse complement strand
AACTAAGTAGGATAGATTAGATAGCCATGACTTTGCAAGAGGTCATGGCTTTTTTGTCTAATTTTAAATAAATAATGTAAACTTGTTAAGTTTGTGCTATAATAAAAAGACATCTTGTGTACCACAGTGTACATATACTTATATAGCTACAAACACACCATTTCATCATTTGATTGAAGTGAGAATCAAGGAGAGATCTATTTTGTCTAATGAAGTAACTAACAGCGAAGATAAAGCATTAACAACAGAAGAAATAGTGGAAAAAACTACTATTGCTGATGTGTATCGTGCCAGAATGAATCTGGACGGCGTAATCAGAAAGACGAAGCTCGTACACAGCGATTATTTTTCCCAGCTGTCGGGCAATGAAGTTTACATCAAGCCGGAAAATCTGCAAAAGACGGGGTCATTTAAACTGCGCGGTGCGTATAACTGCATCTGCCAGCTCACGGATGAAGAAAAGTCGCACGGCGTAATCGCAGCCTCTGCCGGCAATCATGCGCAGGGTGTTGCTTATGCGGCTCAGCATCTCGGCGTAAAAGCTGTCATCGTAATGCCTGCTACTACGCCTCTTTTGAAGGTAGAAGCTACGAAAGCATACGGTGCGGAAGTCGTATTGTCCGGCGACAGCTTTGATGATGCAGCTGCCAAGGCTGTGGAATTACAGCAGAAATACAATTATACCTTCATTCATCCGTTCAACAATATCGAAGTAATTCTCGGTCAGGGCACGACGGCTTTGGAAATCATTGACGAATTGAAAGATGTCGATGCTATACTCGTTCCGGTCGGCGGCGGCGGATTCGTCAGCGGCGTGGCTGTTGCTACCAAGCTCGTCAACCCGAATATCAAGGTCATTGGCGTGGAACCGTGCGGTGCTGCCTGCATGGATGCTTCGCTCAAGGAAGATAAAGTCATCACGCTGCCCAGCGTGGAAACAGTAGCAGAAGGCACGGCTGTAAAAACTCCCGGCGATTTGACGTTTGCTTTCACGAAAAAATATGTAGATGATATCATCACCGTATCAGAATTTGAAATCATGTCGGCACTGCTGTCCCTGATTGAAAAGCACAAGCTGATTGCTGAAGGCGCAGGTGTACTTTCTTTGGCTGCAAGCCGCAAATTGCAGTTTAAAGGCAAGAAAGTCGCAGCCATCGTCAGCGGCGGCAACATCGATATTTCCACTATTTCCGCATTGATCGACAAAGCACTCGTTGCCCGCGGCCGTGTATTCTGCTTTAGCGTACAGCTTCCTGATAAGCCCGGCCAGCTGCTCGCCATCGCTCAGATTTTGGCGGATCTCAAGGCAAATGTCATCAAGCTGGATCACAACCAGGCCAAGGTTACGGACAGCTTTGAAAAAGTTGTGCTGGAAGTAACTGTCGAAACGAACGGCTTGGAACATATCAAGCAGATAACGGAAACACTCAATGCTCATGGCTTTAAATTAAAGCGCGTTTATTAATAATGAAGATCTGAAGCAAGACCTGCTGAATTCCGCTTAGGGATTTGGCAGGTTTTTTTATAAAAATTTTAAATGCGAATAAATTGCAATTGACAAATTGATATTTATGGATTATTATAATAGACGTTTAGTGCAGATGCGAATAATTTGCATATAGCCCATAGGGTATAGTTAGAAACCGGAGGTATTATAATGGTAAGAAAATTGATTGTACTGTTTTGTACATTGTTTGCTATCGTGGCTATAGCCGGCTGCGGCGGTCAGACGGATTCGAGCGAAAAAGCAGCTTCGTCTGATGCGGCACCCGTAGCGGACAAAGTCAATGTAGTAGTCAGCTTCAATGCGATGAAGGAATTTGCGCAGGCTGTCGGCGGCGACAAGGTAGAAGTTCATACGATCATTCCTGACGGTGTAGAACCGCATGATTTTGAACCGAAAGCACAGGATCTGCAGCAGCTGGAAAAAGCACAGGTCTTCGTCTACAATGGCAACGGTATGGAATCGTGGGCTGAAAAAGCAGCTTCTTCCGTTAAAAATGATAAGCTCATCACGGTGGAAGCAGCTAAGGGCGTAGAACCGTTAAAAAATGATGACCCGGAAGAAGCCGCTGAACACGGTCAGTACGATCCGCACGTATGGCTCAGCCTCAAAGGTGCTGAAGTGGAAGTCAAAAATATAAAAGATGCTCTCGTAAAGGCAGACCCTGCCAACAAAGATTATTATGAAAAGAACTGTGATGCGTATGTAAAGCAGCTCGATGATCTGTTCAATGAATATAATAAGAAATTCCAGTCGGCACCGCGCAAGGACTTCGTTACAGGTCATGCGGCATTCGGCTACTTCTGCCGCGACTTCGGCCTTACGCAGAACAGCGTAGAAGATACTTTTGCAGAAGGTGAACCGACAGCGCAGCAGATGACAAAGCTCATCGACTACTGTAAGGCACACAATGTAAAAACCATCTTTGCTGAAGAAATGGTAAGCCCTGAAATATCGCAGACGCTTGCCAATGAAGTCGGTGCTAAAGTAGAAACCATATACACCATTGAAGGTGCTGAAGACAATATGTCTTACCTCGACAGAATGAAGAGCAATCTGGATAAGATTTACGCCAGCCTGCAGTAATGCTAAAAGAGGAATCCCAAATGTTTGATTTTAATCTGTTCAAGAAAAAATATGGCATAAAACCTGTCGATAAGGTATATTCCATCAATCAGATAGAGTACATCGTCGATTTGATTTTGAGAAAATATCGCATAAAAAAAGCTTATTTGTGCGGTGCTTATGCCGATAACAAAGCTGATTCCCACAGTGTAATACACATTGATTTAGATGCAGATAAGAATTCCCCTCATTTGGACGCATTGAAATGGGAATTGGCTAAAGCCTTAAAAAAGAAGTAGGGCTTAAAAATTCATCTGGCAGTAAAGATAAAGTTCTCATCTACAGAAGATGCGATAAGCCTTTATCTTATTGATAAATACACTTTTCCCCTCCTAAGACTAAAAAAAGGATTAGCTATTTGAGCAATTGCTTTATAGCTAATCCTTTTTTTGTTTCCTATATTTTTCAGCCGAGCGGTACAGGCGTGGCTTTGCGCTGGTCAAACATCAGGCTTTCAGTATAGCCGAATGATTTTGCGTAGGCGATGGCTTCGTCGATGTAGTTGCCGCAGTGTTCCGGCTGATGGGCATCGGATGAGGTGATAATGGGCAGCTTGTACTGAGCAGCTATCTTCATGAAATCAGGATACGGTGAAATTTCCTGTATGGGATAGCGGTATAAGGTGCCGGTATTGATGTCAACGGCCATATTTGCTTTTTTCAGTGCTTCAGCGACGCGCACAAGGTAGGGCATTACATCAAAATCAGGCAGGTATTTGAACAGGCGGATGTTGAACGGATGTCCGAGTACATCGTAAATGCCGGAGGCGCAGAGCTTTTCCACTTCCGTGGCGTACCAGTCGTAGATTTCTTCTAGCGGATGGGCATCCCATTCAGCTTTTATTTTGGAGGCATCATAGCCCCAGCCGTGCAGGAAATGCACTGAGCCTATCAAGTAGTCGAATTTATACGGAGCGAGGATTCCGCGGACGGCTTCTTGGTCTTGAAAGTTGCAGACTTCCATGCCGATTTTTACTCTGTAGCCGAGTTTTCTTAGCTTGGCTATGAAGTTGAAGTAATCGTCGATGGTGTACTTGAACTTATTTGTCTTCAGCCATGTCTGCTGGAATTTGCCGACGAAGGAATCGTCGAGTATTAGGTCTTGATAATAGAGATCTTTGAATTCGGGGAAAGTATGGCTGTGCTCGGAGATGCCTATTTCGTAAAGACCGCGCTTTTTGGCGGCATCGAAAAAGCCCTTGACCCAGTTTTCGTCATAAGAGCCGTATTCAAAGTGCATATGGTAATCGAGTTTCATAATAGGCATCTTCTTTCTATTATATATAGCATAAATGATTTTATTTGTTTTCAGAGAGCAGCTGGCGGATTGTGTTCATCACGGCATTTTGGTCGTGCGGCGCAGTGATAAAACGTGCCGTCTGCTTGATTTCGTCGATAGCGTCGCCCATAGCGTAGCTGTAGTAGACGGATTCGAGCATTTCTTTGTCGTTGAGATAATCGCCGAAGGCAGCGCATTCTTCCGGCTTTATGCCGAGTGTCTTTTGCAGCTGGCGTATTGCTGTGCCCTTGCTGGCACCGAGCGGTACTATATCGACCCATAGCTCATTGCTCAAAACTACCTGTGCTTCAGTGCATTTCGGCTTTAATACATCGTAGACGCGGCGGCGTATATCGCGCTGATGGCTGTCGCAGATGGCAATTTTTATGATTTCATCGTTGATTTCCGAAAAATTCTTTACCATTTTGTAATGTGTGTAATAAAGGTCCATTTCCCTGTGGAATACGGGATCGTCAGAAGTTACATAGCCGCCGTGCTTGCCGCTTAGGACGATGGAAATGTCCGGCCATCTGTACATTTGGCTTAGGATATAGTCAACGGCTGACTGAGGCAGTACGGAAGAAAATAATTCTTTGCCGTGCTGACAGACGTAAGTGCCGTTTTCAGAGATGAACAGCAGCTCATCTTTGTATTTAGCAAATTGATCTTCAAGTGCCTGATACTGTCTGCCGCTTGCTGGTGAAAACATGATGCCGCGCTGCTTGAGCATAGCCATGACTTCATCGAAGTCATCAGGCAGGCGGTTGTGGTCTATCAAGAGGGTTCCGTCCATATCAGAAATAATCCATTTTATCATCGCCAGATCTCCTTTGGCTGCGATTTATCTCACAGTTTTTTGATGTATATTGCTTGCATTACAAGGAAATTTTACCACAAATGACTTCCGCTTGAAAGACTAAAAAATTGCCGCTATCGTAAATTAGTTAAACGAAAGACCGCTGTTTAGGCGCGCTTTTTCCAATGCCTGCATCACTAGGAGTGAATGTGATAGATTGGCATAGCATGTATCGTAGTCTTTATCCTGAAATAATTTGGCAAAAGCAGTAAATTCGTCTATCATGCGGTGTCCGGGTGTCTGATGGCTTGTCAGCAGAGGTGTTTTGTTTTTCTGTGAGACTCGAAGCAGTCCGCAGGCATTGGGCGGACTGAGCAATTCGATAGTGCCTCGTTCACCTTGGAAAGTGATGCCGCTGATGCCGTCGGAATCTTTTGCCGCAGAGCATACAGCTGTAAAGCCGTCGTAGTTTAAAAGTGCCGTGCCGGAAGTGTCGATGCCGTTGAAGCCAAAGTTGGCACGGTACGTTATATCTTTAGGTTCGCCGAACAGCCCGATTATGAAGTGGAGATTGTAGACATTGAGGTCGTAAAGGGCTCCGCCTGCTGCATGGGGGTCAAAGGCAGGGGCGACATCATGGCGAAGGTATCTGTCGTAGCGGCTGGAATATTGAGGATAATTGGCATGGACGTAGCGCAGTTTGCCGATGTTTAAGCGGTGGCCGGATGAGGAGAGTATTTCTTTTAGATATATAAAATTGGGGGCGTATAAGATGGTGATAGCTTCAAATAAGAACAAATGCTTATTCTTAGCTAGGGTGATTAATTCTTCAGTTTCAGCAGCATTTACAGTGAAGGGTTTTTCACAAATGACATTTTTGCCTGCTTCAAGTGCCTGCTTAGCATAGGTGTAATGATGTCTATTGGGAACTGCTACATAAATGAAATCAACGGTATCATCAGAGAGCATCTGCGGATAATCCGTATAGACTTTTGGAATATTATGCGCCTTTGCAATAGCTTTGCCTTTTGCTTCGCTCTGCGGGCGGACGCAGATAGCAGATATGTTTATGCTGCTGATATTTTTGACGACGCTGAGCATTTCTGCTACTATTTTGCCGTTTCCGGCTATACCGATGTTCATGATAATTCCTCCTATGCAGTTGTATTCAGTATGGTTGCGGATCTTTGGTGAGTTCACTTAATGTCTGTAGAGATGACTGTATCTGTGCGGGGGTTAAAGAGGCAAAACTAAGGCGGATGTAATCTGCTGCCGGACGGCGGAGAAAGAAGGGTGTGCCGCTGCAAAGAAGAATCCCCTTGCTCTTAGCAGCAGCAGTAAGCTGCATTATTTTAAGGCGCGGCGGCAGCTTCAGCCATAGAGAAAGTCCGCCGGAAGGTTTTCGCCAGATGATATCAGGGGGAAAGTGCTTCCGGCTCATCTTGACGGCAAAATCAAAGCGCGTGCGGCATACAGCAGTTATAGCAGCTAAATGATTGTGCCAAAGCCCTGTGCGCAGATAGTAGTCAAACACCCTTTGAGTCAGCCCGGATGTAGCGATGTCAGAGATGTTCTTCACGTTGAGCATCTGCTGGTATAGTTTGTCAGGTGTTATCATGTAGGCGAGACGCAGCCCCGGCATGAACAGCTTGGACAGGCTGCGGATGTAGATGACACGGCTGTCGCTGTCGTACGATTTGAGCGGCACGGGATTTGATTTCCCGTAGTGAAGTGCACTGATATAATCGTCTTCTATTATATAGGCATTATAATAGCGAGCCAGCCCCATTAAACGGCGGCAGGCATTGCGGCTATAGGAAATGCCGGTGGGATTCTGAATGTTGGGCATGACGTAGATGAGTTTCGGGCGGAACTGCTTTAATTTAATTTCGAGGTCGTCAAGCTCAATACCTTCTTTGTTCAGTGCAATGTCTATTATCTTGGCACCGCAGGCGCGAAAAGCTGCAACCGCACCGGGATAAGTCGGATTTTCCATGAAGACGGTGTCGCCGCGCTGCAGCAGGGCACGTGCCGCGATATCAATGCCTTGCTGTGCGCCGGATATTATCTGAACATTGCTCGGTGAGATATGGATTTTCTTGCCGGCAAGTTCTTTGGTAATGGATTCACGCAGCGGATAAAATCCTTGGCTTTCTTGGTAGCTGAAAGCATAGCCGCCATCGCGCTCTAATACGCAGTTGATGGCTTTTTGAAATGTAGCGATGGAGATAATGCCCGGATCGAGTGAGATGCTGCTCATGTTTATCATCTGCTTTCGATTTTCTGACGGCAGCACATCGTCAATCAAATCGAGCGGCAGATTCATCTGCATTTCTTCGCGTTCATCAGGGGTTGCAGGGAGCTGGGCGGCAATGTAGCTGCCGCTGCCGCGCCGCGTGAAGATGTAATTGTTCTGCTCCAGCTCTCGGTAAGCATTGACAACAGTACCGGGGTTGATGGATAGATAAGCGGCGAGAGAGCGCACCGGCGGCAGGCGGCGGCCCGGAGCAAGCTGATGGGCGCGCACCATGCGGCACAGTCCATCGTAGAGCTGAGCATAGAGCGGCACAGCGGTACTTTTATCCAGCTGTATGGAAGAAAAATCATTTAAATCTGTATCGGACATCGTTTATAAGACCTGTTCCTCAGAATTTGCGCACCAGTCTTTGCGCCATTTTTTCATCGCGTCCAGCACGCTGTCAAAGGCTTTGCCTTTTTCTGTCAGTGAGTATTTAACTGTTATGGGGACTGTAGGAAAGACCGTCCGCGTGATGATGCCGTTTTTTTCCAGATGCTTGAGCGTGTCGGATAGGGATTTTGTATTTATATGCAGTGATTTTTGCAGCTGGTTAAAGCGCATAGAGCCAAAATGCAGCTGTTCTAGTATTAGAAAAGCCCATTTATTGCCGAAGATTTCCATGACATTTTGAACAGAAGCTACACATATAGAAT
>CATYZV010000077.1 GCA_958415865.1 uncultured Selenomonadaceae bacterium | reverse complement strand
GTGTCATGATGGGCGAGGGTGCTTCTTCGATGACTTTCTGGTGGCGGCGCTGCGTCGAGCAGTCGCGTTCGCCGAGGTAGACGACGTTGCCGAAATTATCTGCCATGATCTGGATTTCTACATGGCGGGAATGCGTGAGGTATTTTTCCAGATATACGCCGGCATTGCCAAAGGAGCGTTCTGCTTCCTGTGCTGCCTGGCGCAGCTCTTTTACCAGCTCAGTGCTGCTTTCTACAACGCGCATACCTTTGCCGCCGCCTCCGGCTGTCGCTTTGATCAGTACAGGATACCCGATTTTTTCAGCTGTAGTGCGTGCCTCTTCTTCGTCGTGAATCAGATCCTGCGTGCCGGGTACGACGGGAACACCGGCATTTAGCATAGTGCGGCGTGCTTCTGCTTTATCGCCCATGCGGCGGATTGCTTCGCCGCTGGCTCCGATGTAGGCGATGCCGTAGTTGACGCAGGCATCGGCAAAATCAGCATTTTCTGCTAGAAAGCCGTAGCCGGGATGAATCGCATCTGCTTTAGCCGCCTTTGCAGTTGCTATTATGCGGGATATATCGAGGTAGCTTTTCTTTGCCTGCGACGGGCCGATGCAGTAAGCTTCGTCGGCAAGCTGCACGTGCAGCGAGTCTTTATCGGCTTCAGAGTAAATCGCCACTGCGCTGATGCCCAAGTCGTGGCAGGCTCGGATGACGCGCACGGCTATTTCACCGCGGTTGGCGATCAAAACTTTTTTAAACATATGATAGACCTTTCAATTATTTTGCCGTTCAGGCAGTTTTTACTTTGAACAGCGGCTGTCCGAATTCAATGAAGTCGCCGTCTTTGACGAGTATTTCAGTGATTTCACCTTCGACTTCAGCTTCGACTTCAGAGAACAGCTTCATAGCTTCTAAGATGCAGACTACGGTATTGGGAGTTACTTTGGAGCCGACTTTGACAAACGGTTCTGATTTAGGGTCTGCCGCGCTGTAGAATGTGCCGACGAGAGGTGCCGTTATTTCTACTATCTGTTCACCTGTCTTTGCCTCTACCGCAGGAGTAGGAGCGGGTGCAGGGGCAGGTACGGTGCTTACAGCGGTTTGTACGGCGGACGGCGTTTTTTCCAGCAGAATCTTGCCGTCTTTATCTTTGAGTTCCAATTTATTTAAAGAAGAATCCTCGAGTATTTTCACGAGTTCTTTTATTTCTGCTAATGATAACAAGAAAATTTCCTCCTATTGATACGCTTATAATTTGCCGCTGACGGCAATTTTCAAATTCTCAATGCACTTTTCCATGTCGATGAACAGCCGTTCGCCTTCTTCATTGCTGATAAGCTTGAAGGAAATATGATCGCCCGGCTTCATTTGGGCTATGCGTGCCACGTCTACGGAGATTACCTGACCGATTACGGGATATCCGGCTGTCGTCTGGTGATCTGCCATCAGGATGATCGGTTCGCCGTCGGGCGGTACCTGTATCGTGCCGAGGCTTGCTACTTCTGATATCATTTCCAAATGCTTTACGGTTTCAAGGGCAGGACCTTTCAAGCGGTAGCCCATGCGGTCAGAACGCGTCGTTATCAGAAAGTCGCTGTCGCCGAAATCGAATTTTGCCTTTTGGGTAAATGCTTCGTACTGCAGTCCTGCCATGACACGGATAGGCTTTAAGAGATTCTCACGTGAAGTGTGTGCTTTGCTGATGTACCATTTGGCGTGCATGAAAGAATGAGCACCGGATCTCAGCAGGTTGAACATCATCTGCTGGGCGTATTCGCTCGGCTCGCCCGTCGTTAGGTAATCGCCTTTTTTCAGGGCGCGTCCTTCATAGCCGCCGATTCCGGCACGCAGGTAGGTGCTCTTGCTGCCCATTACGCGGGGTACATCGTATCCTCCGGCGGCGGCAAGATATGCGCGGCAGCCGGAACGGCACGAGGTGAATTTCAATATAGCTCCGGCTTTGACAGCGACGGGGCGCAGCGTAGGGACGGTCTGCCCGTCGATGACAGGTGCGAGGTCGCCGCCTGTGATGGCGATTAGCGTATCAGCGGTAAATTCAATGGTAGGACCTGCCATCGTTATTTCTAAAGCAGCTTCATTTTCATCGTTGCCGACGAGAATATTAGCCATGCGCAGAGAGTACGTATCCATCGCGCCGGAGGTTATAACGCCTATTTTCTGCCAGCCGAAGCGGCCTGTGTCCTGCAGCGTCGTCATCAAGCCGGGGCGGATTATCTTTAAGCTCATGCTTGTCCCTCCTTAATGGCTTTGTATTCGTCGGGAGATACTGCATAGAATTTTACGTAGTCTCCCGCCTGCAGCAGGCTGGGCCGGATGCTGTTGTCAGGACGGAACATCTCGATGGGAGTGCGGCCGATGATCTGCCAGCCGCCGGGCGTGGAGATGGGATAGCCGCCGGTCTGTTCGCCGGCTATGCCGATGCTGCGTGCCGGCAGCGATACGCGCGGTGTTTCGCGGCGCGGTGTGGCGATGCGCTTGTCCATGCCGCCGAGGTAGGGAAAGCCCGGACAGAAGCCAATCATGTAGACGAGGTATTCAGGAGCGGTGTGGATGTCTATGACTTCCTGTTCGCTCATATTGTGGTACTGTGCCACAAATTTTAGGTCAGGGCCGTATTCGCCGCCGTAGCAGACGGGAATTTTTACGACATTGGCCGGAGGCTGCGGCATTTGACGTGCCTGTTCGCGGTAGTCTTCCATTATCTGGCTTACGATGGTGAATGCTGACTTATCTTTTTGAGAAAATGTCTGTGCCAGACGCTGGCGCACGACGAAGGGATTATAATAAACTGCTACGCTGGTGTAGGATATCACGTATTCCTGCATACCGGTAAAGGGATGCTTTTCCAGGTAGGAAGCTAGGCTTTGGATCTTGCTGTGAATCTCAGGGCTTATTTCATTGCCGAATTTCACGAGCAGACCCGTCTCGCCCAGCGGTTTGATGATAAAATCGCGTTCCAAGATAAAAATACTCCTATCAGGTTAATCAAGAGAATAATTTCGGCAGCTGTTTTGTAATAGTGAGCACGCTCATATAAGCGGTCATTAATACGACGATTGCGCCGAATACGCTCATCCAGAGCGGATGCTTGTAGTCGCCGACGATGGATTTCTTGTGAGCGGCGATGATCATGACGAGCAGTGTTACAGGCAGGATGAAGCCGTTTAAGGTGCCGACGAGGATCAGAGTCTTGACAGGCTGGCCGACGATAGCGAATACGAGTGTGGAGAAAACGATGAAAGCGATTACGAACCAGCGGTAATTCTTATCGATCTTAGGGCTGAAGGTGCGGATAAAGGAAACGGAAGTGTAAGCTGCGCCGATTACGGAAGAAATAGCAGCTGCCCACATTACTACGCCGAACAGTTTGTAGCCGACATTGCCGACAGCCAGTTTAAATACAGAGGCAGGAGGATTGGAAGGATCGAGCTGCAAGCCTGAAGCGAGTACGCCGAATGTAGCCAAGAACAGCAGCACGCGCATGATACCCGTTACGCAAACGCCCGTTACGGAACTGCGCGTTATCTGCGGCAGAGCTTCCTTGCCGGTGATGCCGGCATCTATCAAGCGGTGGCCGCCGGAGAAAGTGATGTAGCCGCCGACCGTGCCGCCGACGAGCGTAACGATAGCCATCGGGTCGATGACATCAGGTGCAAATGATTTGACGACAGCTTCACCGACAGGCGGAGCTGATGAAATAGCGACGTACAGAGTCAGAAGGATCATTACAAAGCCGGCGCACTGTGTGAATTTATCCATTAGAAGACCCGCTTCTTTGGAAATGAATATGCAGATAGCGATGATAGCACTGACTACAGCACCGTATACAGGTTCGATGCCGAATATGACATTGAAGCCTAAGCCGGCACCGGCTATATTGCCGATGTTAAAGCCGAGGCCGCCCATTACGATGAGTGCAGCGATCACGTAGCCGAGGCCGGGCAGCACCTTGTTGGAAACATCCTGGCCGCGCATACCGGATACGCCGATTACACGCCATACATTGAGCTGTGCGCCGATGTCGAGAATGATGGAAATCAAGATTACAAAGCCGAAGCTAGCCATCAGGCTCTGAGTAAATACAGTCGTCTGAGTCAAAAAGCCGGGGCCGATGGAAGAAGTTGCCATCAGGAAGGCTGCTCCCATCAGCACGCTCCAGTTAAAACCGCCGTTATTCGTTTTCATATGAATCACGTCCTTTTGTTTTGAGTTAATAATAAGTGCAGTTAGCATCGAGCAGGCAAAGTCATTTTAATGCAGTGCCTTGACGGTGATGCCGTTGATTTTTAATGCTGCATTGATGCGGCGGGCAAAACTCAGTGCCTTTTGGCTGTCGCCGTGAATGCAGACTGTGTCAGCTTTTACAGGCACTTTGCTGCCGTCAGCGGCAATGACGATGCCTTCTTTGATCATGCGCAGAACCTGTTCTATGGCAGCAGCATCATCTGTAATCATAGCATTGGGCTGCGTGCGCGGCGTTAGGCTGCCGTCGCTCTGATACGTCCTGTCAGCAAATACCTCGCTGGCTGTCTGAAGCCCGATTTTTTCACCGGCTGCAATCAGCTCGCTGCCCGCCAGCCCGAATAAGATCAAATCGGGATTGACATCGTATACTGCTTTAGCGATAGCCTCCGACAGCGCAGCATCTTTTGCCGCCATATTGTACAATGCGCCGTGCGGTTTTACGTGCTGCATCGTGCCGCCTTCTGCCTTGATGAATGCTGCCAAAGCTCCGACTTGATAAGCCACGAGGTCATACGCTTCATCGGGCTTGATATCCATCTTGCGCCGTCCGAAGCCGTTCAAGTCCATCAGCCCCGGATGCGCTCCCATTGCCGTATCGTTTTCTAAAGCTAATTTAACGGTTTTGTGCATCACGAACGGATCCCCAGCGTGCATGCCGCAGGCGATATTGGCGGAGGTAACGTATTTCAGCACCTCGCTGTCATTGCCTATTTTATACGCGCCGAAGCTCTCGCCAAGGTCGCTGTTTAAATCAATATTCAACTGAATCACTCCTAAAAAACATTAAATTAGTCAACTAAAAAATGGTGCTGAAGACCGTTCGTTTTCAGCACCATTGCTTTATCTATAGATGTATTATAATTTAAAAATTTAGTTTTGTAAAGCTGTAAACGGGTAAAAATCAGTCATTTTATGATGAGAAATCATTGCAGCTGAGATAAATTTTCCATTATCTGCACATGCGGCAGTTCTTGAAAATCTTTTGCGCTGTTGTTGCCTGTCAGCACAGCGGCAAAATCAACATTGGCATTTGCGGCAGTTTGAGCATCTATTACATTGTCGCCGATGTAGAGAATCTTGGCGGTATCTTTATCTATCTTCAATGCCTTTAGTCCCGCCAGCAGTCCCTCAGGCGAGGGCTTGAAGGATTTTACGTCTTCACTGCCGACGACGAAATCGACGAACTGTGCTAAGTCATCGCGCGTCAGCGTCTGCATAATGCGGCGGCGTGTCTTGTTGGAGATGATGGCTGTTTTTTTGCCGTCGCTGTGTATTTTTGCTAATATCTGCCTGGTCTGCGGATAGACAATCGTATTTTCCGTCATGTACTTATCGGCGTAGGCTGTGTATTTATAGCGCAGCTCCCAGAGTATTTTTTCATCCTGCACGCCGGTCAGCGTGCGCAGTGCTTCAATCATCGACATACCGATAGTGCGGCGGATTTCCTCATCCGGATTTATCGGATAGCCTTCATCGGCGAACAGCAGTTTAAAACATTTGACGATTCCCTTTTCAGAATTTGCCAATGTGTAGTCAAAGTCAAATAAGTATACATCGTAATTCAATGGAAAACCTCCTGAAATAATATGATGAATAGTATCTAATTTTTTATCGTCAATTTGCAATAACATGAAAAGTATACCATAAATAGCAGGTAAATAGCTTAATTAGAATAAGTGTATACATAGTAAGAGCAGTCAAACTATCTTGAAATGGCAAAGGGTATATTCTATAATAGAGCCTATAAATAGAATCTATCTTTTGTATTGGAAGCATAAAAGGAAGGTATATTATTATGGATGAATCCAAGAAGCATGAAGATGTAAATTCAAACGGCTTTGGCTATAAAAGAGCATACAAGGATGTAGGAGAGTACATCAATAATTTCTATGACGACAATCCGTTCACGCGCGGCCTCGGCGTGAAGATACTATCAATTGAAAAGGGCAATGCTGCTGTATCCCTGAAAATAGAACATGAACATACAAATGTTTATGGTATTGCTCACGGCGGTGTCATCATGTCTCTCTGCGATATGGCTGTCGGTGCAGTCTGTCTCAGTGTAAAAAAGAAAGTAGTAACGCTCGATTTCAATATCAATATCATGAAATCCGTGCCTGAAGGAGAAACGGCACTGGTCAAAAGTACTATCCTGCACGACGGCAGAAGCACGGTCGTCGCCGAAGCCTCCGTGTTCAACGGCAAGAATCAGCTCTGTGCAAAAGCACGTGCTTCTCTGTTTGTCGTGGGTCATATAGAGTAAACCGGCTGCAGTATGCCGCCGAACTACATTATAGGAGATTGATACTATGGATGCACTATTACATGCTGTCAGCGGCGTACTCACTTTAATTCTGATGGGGCTTATCGGCTGCGCTCTCGCTAAAGCCGGCTGGATAAATGCCGGCAATAAAGCACTGCTGCCCAAGCTCGTCAATTACGTGTCGCTGCCCTTGTTTTTTATCTACAACATCACGCATACCTTCAGCCACGATGAACTGCTGCACTTGATAACAGGCTCGATCATTCCGTTCATCTCCATAGCAGGCTGTTTTATCCTAAGCATAATTGCAGCAAAGTTTCTGGCGAAAAAGGGCCACCGCGGTTCTTTTCAGGCTACTTTTACGACATCGAATACGATATTCGTCGGACTGCCTGTAACGATGGCACTGTTCGGTGAAGAAGCAGTTCCCTACACGCTGCTGTACTTTTTTGCCAATACAACGTTTTTTTGGACGCTCGGCAATGCCTGCATCCAATCGGATTCAAGCTCGTTTTCATACAGGAAAATGTTTAGCCTCGCTACTTTAAAGAGAATTTTTTCACCGCCTATACTGGGTTTTTTGGCAGCTATCATCATATTGATACTGGATATACCGCTGCCCAAATTCTTCCTCGATACAGCACAGTACGTCGGCAATCTCACTACGCCGCTCGCCTTGATCTTCATCGGCGTTACACTTTATTCCATGGGGCTGAAGAAAATCCGCTTTGACCGCGAGCTTATCGGCATCTGCATAGGCCGTTTTATCATCGCTCCTCTCAGCATCTGGCTGATCGGTTCCTTCTTTGCTATGCCGGAGCTGATGTATAAGGTATTCATCATCATGGCATCTCTTCCGGCTATGATTCAGACTGTAGTTTTGTCCAGCTTATACGGCACAGATGTAGAGTTTGCTACGCTGATCGTATCGGCGACGACCTTGCTGTCGATCATCACGATTCCCATCTATATGGTGCTGTTGTCTTGAGTGGTTTTTATGGTTTGTTATGCAGATAAAACCTCATCAATAATAGGAAACAGACAATTTGATTAAAATTTATCTTTTTTCCAAAAATACCCTAGCAATTATACCCGTTTTTGGGTATAATTAACAAAGACATAATATTCAAACGATACGTTTAAACATAATATATT
>CATYZV010000076.1 GCA_958415865.1 uncultured Selenomonadaceae bacterium | reverse complement strand
AAGCTGAATACATCGCCGCAGCAGTTTATTCTGAATATGAAGATGTCAAAAGCACGCGAACTGCTGGCAAAGAGTGATCTATCCATCGAAAGTATATCGTACGCCTGCGGCTATAAAAATCCGTTTGCCTTTTCCAGAGCATTTAAAAATTCAAATACTGTATCTCCTCGTGATTACCGCAAATTATGCAAGAAAGATGTCCACAATATATAAATGGCTGATCGGCCACGCAGAAAGCGGCGTGGACAAAGACGGCGGTCATATCGGCCTAGTCGGCGTAAATATCAGCTTCTAATACCGTGCAACACAAAAGCACTCAGCTAATAAAAGCTGAGTGTTTTTTGCTATAAATATAAGCGAGGATGCAGGTTCAGGGGATTTGTATGATCATCATCAAAGTGTTTCTATCTGTACCGCCTTGAATATTTCATCGACCTTGTCAGGCGATACCCAGCCGCTTTCTTCCTCCAGCACATTTGCCGTGCCGCAGGCGGAGCCGAGCTTTATGACATCGGCGATGGGATATTTCCGCTGAAGCCCGATGGCGATGCCTGCCACGAAGGAGTCGCCGGAGCCGACGGCATTGACTGCCTTATAGCGCGGCGGCACTGCATGGTATATTCTGCCTTCACAGCCGATGACCGAACCTTCTTTGCCGAGCGATACGATCGGCATTTCAATGCCCATGGCGATGAATTTTTTCACTTCTTCTGCTGCGTCGGCGACAGATGATATTTTTCTGCCGGTCAATGCTTCGATTTCATCTTTATTCGGCTTGATCATAAAGGGCTTGCAGGGCAGTGTCTGCCGCAAAGTCTCGCCGCTCGTGTCGAGCAGGAACTTCTTGCCCTTTGCTTTTGCCATCTGTGCCAGCCTGCCGTAAAAGTCAAGGGGTACATTGACCGGCAGGCTGCCGCAGGCGGCGATTATATTGGCTGAGTCGAGCAATTCATCGTATTTCGCTAGAAAATTCTGGATTTCCTGCTGAGATATGGCAGGACCTTTTTCCAGCACTTCCGTCTGGCAGCCGTCGGCAGTGGCGATGTTGATGCAGGCTCTAGTCTCGCCGGCTATCTGCACGAAATCGTGCTTCATCTGCCGTTCGTCCAGCCTGTCAGCGATATACTCGCCCGTCCTGCCGCCTAGAAATCCCGTTACAATACAGTCTTCCCGGAGAATATGGCATATATTGGCGATGTGCATTCCCTTGCCGCCTGCCGTATTATCAACAGCCTGCGCTCTGACCACGCCGCCGTATGATAATTTGTCCACAGTGTAAATCTTGTCGAGCGAAGCATTGAGGTTTAATGCCAGAATCATATGCTCACCCGCCGATCAATAGCGGTTTGCGCTGCCGCACACTTCAATCTTGTGCTTGACGATGGCTTTCATCGCTTCCTTGCCTGGAGTCATGTACTTTCTCGGGTCATTAGCATCAGGATTTTCTTTGAAGTATTCTTTTACGGCGTTGGAGAAAGGAATCTTGAGATCAGTAGCTACATTTACCTTGCAGATGCCGAGGCTGATTGCCTTTTTAACGAGTTCATCAGGCACGTCAGAGGCACCGTGCAGCACGAGCGGGATGGATACTTTTTCTCTGATTGCCGTCAATCTGTCGAAATCGAGATGCGGCGTGCCCTTGTAGAGGCCATGTGCCGTGCCGATTGCCACTGCGAGCGAGTCAATGCCCGTAGCTTCGACGAATTTAACGGCATCATCGGGGTTGGTGTACGCACCGTCAGCATCGTTGACTACGAGGTCATCTTCCTGTCCGACGAGCTTGCCCAGCTCTGCTTCCACCGTAGCATCGTAGTGATGAGCATAAGCCACTACTTCCTTCGTCTTGGCGATATTTTCTTCAAACGGCAGCTTGGAAGCGTCGATCATGCTGGACTTAAAGCCTGCGTCAATAGCCTGCTTAATCTTAGATATATCTTCAAAGTGGTCGAGGTGGATGGCAAGCGGAGTAGTCGTATCGTCCGAAGCTACCTCTGCCATAGCTACTACATATTCATCGCGGGCATAAGCGATAGTAGAAGGAGTAACCGCGATGATCAGCGGCGAGCGCATTTCCTTTGCCGTATCAGCGACGACCTGCAATGTTTCCATATTGTGGATATTGAAGGCGGGCACAGCATAATGGCCTGCCTGAGCATCTAAGAGCATCTGTCTAGTTGAAAGTATCATTTTATAAACCCCCTGTTTTGCTAAAATAATCTATGTGATTTTTATTATTATTTATCTGCTTCTAATTCCGCACGCTGTTTTCTCGACCAGTATGCCGTGTAGAACAGGCAGCCGAAGTAGAGGACAGCGATTGCAGCAAGACCTGCGACATTCGTCGTGTTGAAGATCTGAGCCAGAATATATGTGAACGGATTGCCGCCCTGGTCGAGACCGACTACCTGAGCTGCGGCATTGGTGAGCTGACCGGCATTTGCCGCCATCATCGTCTGAAGCCCTATCATCTGATTTGCTACCCAGATGGTCATGAAGATGATTATGCTGCCGCTGATGATGGTTCTAAACAGATTGCCGTTGTGAATGCCCACTGCCATAGCGATGAAGAAGCCGATAGTCGGCAGGTCGCCGAACGGTAAAATCTGATTGCCGGGAACGAGTGCCGCGATGAGGATGGTGATAGGAATGAACAGGAGCGATGCTGTAACGACTACCGGGTCGCCGAGCAGCAGAGCGCAGTCGAGACCGATATAAAACTTGGAATTTTTAAACTTCTTCTGTAATTTTGTACGTGCCACTTCAGAGATGGGCATCAGACCGCCCATGATGTATTTGACTACGACAGGCATAAGCACGATGACTGCTGCCATCTGCACGCCGAGATTTAAGATGCCTTTGATGTCGTAACCGGCGAGGATGCCGATGACAACGCCCATGATACCGCCCATAACAGCCGGATCGCAGATGACACCGAATTTATTCTTGAGGTGTTCCGGGTTGAAGTCTATATCCCTGATGCCAGGTATCTTGTCGAGAACGGCATCGACGACTACGGCAATCGGTGCGCACCATGCGGTGGAACCGTGAGGTATCGTAACGCCTTCCAGCCCGAAGTACTTGTCGACCGTCGGAGCGAAGAAGTCGCCGAGCTTGTAGACGAATGCCGCGTAGATGATCACAGAGATGATAGCCAGCATATAGCTGCCGGTCGCTACATCGACGATTGCGCCGGTGAAGGCAAAGTGCCAGATGTTCCAGATATCTATGTTGACGACTTTCGTCAGCCTAAGTGCCAGCATAGCCATGTTCACGAGAATAGCGATAGGGATGGCAATGAGTGCGATGCGGCTAGCCCATGTCATCGGTGCCGAACCGGGCCAGCCGATGTCGAGCACGCTCATGCTGATGCCGAAATTTGCCGACATAGCCTGTGCTGCCGGTGCGAGGTTGGTGAGCATCAAGCCGATTACCATGCCGATGCCCACAAAGCCGATGCCGATGGAAAGACCGCTTTTAATCGCCTTGCCTGCCGACTGTCCTAAACAGAGTGCTACGACGAAGATTATGAGGGGCAGCATAGCTGCCGGGCCGAGGTCGACGAAGTACTGCACCACTTCCAAAATAAAATCCATTATGTTCAGCTCCTTCTGTTGAATTGCAGATTAAACGGCAGATTATTTGAGGTAAGACAGAATTTTTTCTTCCGTTGCTTCCAGATTGATGCCGGTCAGGAAAGCCATGCCGTTTACGTAAGGAACGTCAAAGTCGGGTTTAATTCTCATCGTGGTAACTACGAGGTCTACGCCGGAAAGATTGTTTTTTATTTCGATGATGCGCATCTGAGTTACTTCAGCTGCGATGCCGTTGTTCTTGCACAATTCCCTGATCGCGTCTGCCGCTACCGTTGAAGTTGCTACTGCTCCGCCACATGCTACAATGATCTTTTTCATAATAAATACTCTCCTCTTATTTGTATATTTTTAATTTATGCTTTTCCCTTTTAAGCGAGTTTTTCACTCAGCAGCCCTAAGAATTTATCGCTGCTGCTGTTTTTTAATGATTCGACGAGTTCTTCGTTCTGAAACGCCACAAACAGTTTTTTCAATACATCGAGATGTTCACTGCTGTCAGCCAGTGCCAGCATGAATACCATATTCACATCTATTTTCTCATCGGGATTTTCCATCCAGTTAAACTGTACCGGATTATTCAGTCTCGCGATGGCAATGCCGTTTTTTAGCACATTGCCTTCCGGCGAAGCGTGCGGAATGGCGATGCCGACGTTTTTGAGCACCAGCCCGGTCGGGAAAGTCTGCTCACGCTTTAGCACGCTGTCCACATAGCCCTGCTTTATATAGCCGTTTTCCATCAAGCTCCTGCCCAGCAGATCGATTGCCTCTGTGCTGTCTTTGGCATCTACTTCAAGTTTTGTTATATCTCCGTGCAGTAAATTCATGATATCACCTCAATTAAATTCTTTCGTAAAATCCCGGATAAACTTTTCGTATTCCGGTTTATCTATTATCTTCTTAACACCGTTTTCCTTGACCAAATACTTGAAGAGCTTCAAAAAGATAGGCTCCCAAAGGTAAAATTCATTCTTGGCAATGCTTATTAAGAACACGACCTGAACGTGGTGCTCCACCCAGATAATAGGCTTGTTGAGCACCAGCACCGAGATGGATGACACTGACGTATTGTTGACCATCGGATGCGGTATTGCTACGAGATTGCCTATCTCCGTCGGCGAGGACGCTTCGCGCTCAAATACGGAACGGCACGCTTCTGCATCCATCAGCCCGCTGTTTTTCAGCTTGTCCGTCAGGAAGGTCAGCACAGCTTCTTTATCGTCAAACTGCCTGCCGGTTATAAACTGTTCACGGTGGAAGAATCTGCCTACATTCATCTTGGAAATGCTCGGCGCGTGGAAAAACAAATGCTGTATATTTTCAATTTCCTGCTTGTTTAGCAAATATTTTACCTGTATTATCTTGCGCTTTAGTTCATCATCCACAGTCAGCAGATCATCGAGCGGTATCGTAGTGAAGATGAAATCGACGCTCGATAAATCCATATCCTTGAGCTTATAGCCGGGCACTACATCAACAACATTGAGCAGATTCTTGAAGAATTCCAGCAGCCGCGCTTTTAGCAGTACTGCCGTGCCGATGCCGCTGCCGCAGACGATCAATGCTGATTTTGTCATCTGCTCATTCTTTATGTCCATGCGCGACAGTGCCGCGCCGAAGTGAACCGCTATATAGCCGATCTCGTTTTCACTGACCGTGATATGCTCTCTTTCCTCGATTACCTTGCTGGCTATAACGCCGATTTGAAAGGCGAGCGGGTATTCATTCTTGATGACATCCAGTATCTCATTGCGGATGTTCATCTGAAAGCGGATGCGCGGTATGACCGACTGAAGATGGACCGTCAGCCACTTGTACAGATTGGCATCACCGGAGAAATCTATCCCGGCTATGGTGTTTACTCTCTTGAGCATATCGCTGACAAGTGCTTCTATATCGCTGTCTTGATGTTCAAAAGTGTATTTCTGGCTGGCTATTAGATGCTGTGCCAGATAGTATATCTCACTCGTCGCTACATCTATATGCAGCTGCTTGTAAATCTCTTCAAATACAGCTGATGCTATTAGAAATTCGCGGTGCTTTTCGATGTCCTTGCTTTCGCTGAGCGTGTAGACTACGTTGTTTTCCCTGCCTGCACGCTTCAATGCTATCAAGACGTGCGTCAGCAGATTGTTGACCGCAACATCTCCCAGCACCATCTCATACGATGACAGTACCTTGAACAGTATATCCTTTACCAGCACTAAATCGTATTCGGAAAACAGCTTGCGGTTCAGCTCATTTTCGCTGCCCTGAGCTTTGCCGCTTTGACCGCGGAAGATGTATTCTGATATGCAGTAGCGTATCTGAGCTTCATTGCCGGCTATCATCATGCCTTGATTTTTGTAATTCACGATATCCAGACGGTATTTTTGCAAATCGCTTTTGACATCTTTTAAATTCATCTTTAGCGTGGACAAGCCGATGTACAGTTCATCCGCCAGCTCCTGCTGTTTTACCGGCACGCCGTTTACAGCTCCGTACAAGAGACGCTGCATTATATGCCTGTTGCGCGAATCTGCATCGGCTGAACTGCTTTTTCTAGTGTGAAGCAATTTATCAAACTCTGCCGCGTCAATGATTTCCATCAAGCAGCCCTTGCGGGTCGATACAGTCAGCTTTGCCGCTGTCTGCGGCAGCTGCGCTGCGATATTTTTCAAATCGGTGCGAATCGTTTTCGACGATACACCGACGAGCCTCGATATATCTTCACTCGTCATGCCGTCCGGATGTGCCTGCAATATGTTTAATATTTTCTTTTGGCGGTCTGTAAGCATTTTCCTCATCCTCCGTTATCTTGCTTTTAGTATAACAAAGATGATTCACTGCTCATAGGCATCTTATTTCCCCTATGACGTATTCATTGTGGAAAAAAGCTATTAGCCCGTCAAAAAACTTCTATATATTACGGAATCAGTCGATGGTGTACATGACTTTCAATGCGCCGCTCTTTTTATCCAATAGCGTATCAAAAGCTTTCAGCCCGTCTTTCAGCTCAAATCTATGCGTGATGATGTCCGTTACATCTACTTTGCCAGACTTGAGGTATTCGGCAGCGGCAGTCCATTCATCGCCGGGGAACGGTGCGGAGTAGCTCATCCAAGAGCCGGTTACGTTGAGTTCGCCGCGCAGAATCAATTCAAAGGATTTTGCCGGAATCGTAACATCGCGGTGAGCCGTGCCGATGTAGACGACATGGCCGCCTTTTTTTGCCAGCTGAAGTACCTGTGCCTGCAAGAAGTTCACGCCTGCCGTTTCGTAGACGTAATCTACTTTGCCGTGCTGTTCAAAATACGCCGGTATGTCGGTGGTGAGCGAGTTTAGCACTTTGTACGCGCCGAGCTTTTCAGCAAGTTCCAGCTTGCTGTCGTCGATGTCGATGACGTAGACTCTTTCAAGTCCTTTTGCCTTTAAACACTGCATAGTAAGTATGCCGATGGTGCCGCAGCCGTAGACGATGGCGGACTTGCCGCTGTCTATCGCGCCTGCGCGTTCAATGCCGTGGATAGCTACCGTCATCGGTTCGATGCAGGCTGCCTGTTCAAATGATACGCTGTCAGCGATCGGCACGATGTTCTGTGCCGGCACTGCTACGTACTGTGCCATTGCTCCGTCTTGGCGCGAGCCGATGAAGGAATAATGAGTGCACATAGCAGGATTGCCTTTGTAGCAGTTTTCACATCCGTAGCACGGCACGAGCGGTGCAGCCGTAACGCGCTGTCCTATGGCAAGGTTCTTCACGCCGCTGCCCAGTGCTGCAATCTCACCGGAAAATTCATGCCCGATGATGATCGGATAGTAGTGAACACCGTTGTCGGTCGCACGCGGAATATCTGAACCGCAGATGCCGCACGCCCTTACTCTGACGAGCACTTCATCAGCTTTGATATCAGGCACAGGCACGTCTTTGTACTCCAGCTGCCTTACGCCTTCGACGACGAGAGCTTTCATCGTCTTAGGAATTTCCTTTTGATTACTCAATTCATCCACATCCTTTGTCTATATCAATTCATTCGTATGTGTTTTTCTTTCTGTAATCAATATACCAGATATGCCCGTCTGACCATAGACAGACAATTTC
>CATYZV010000075.1 GCA_958415865.1 uncultured Selenomonadaceae bacterium | reverse complement strand
GAGATTGTAGCAAAACATCTAGTGTAGATATATTTGTCTATATTTTTAGTAGCAGCTGCTCACCATGACAAATTGTGCTTACTGCCAAGAAGGAAAACTGCTCGATGCTTTCGGCATCAAAATCTGCGAACTACCCCATTCCAAAATATATCTGTTCAAAGAACAGAGCCATCCCGGCCGCGTGATCGTCGCAACGAAACAGCACGTAGCTGAACTGACCGACCTCACGCCGGAAGAAAGAGCCGGTTTCTTCGATGATGTCGCTAAGACAGCTGATGCAGTCCGCAAGCTGTTCAAGCCCGACAAAATCAACTACGGCGCGTACGGCGATACAGCAGGCCATATGCACTTTCATCTCGTACCCAAATACAAAGATAGCTTTGAATGGGGCGGTGTATTCGCTATGAATCCCGGTGCAAAGCTGCTTACTGAGGCAGAATACGCAGACTTGACAGCCAAGATAAAAAACGCACTCGAAGCATAACATTCTTTTAAATCATTATTTTCACCAGCAGACCGGTATATTGTACGCCGGTCTGCTTTTTATTTTGTGCCGCACGATTTTTCAAGCCTGTTAATTGGAATTCAATCTGCTATAATAGAGTTATATGTAATTTAGACAGGAGGTATCATCTTAATGAAATACGTTATAATGGGCTCAGGCGGAACGGGAGCCAGCATCGGCGGCTTTCTCGCCAGCGCTGGCCACGATGTTACACTGATCGCCCGCGGCTCTCATCTGGCTGCTATCCGCAAAAACGGGCTTACCATCCACTCCGATAAGCGCGGCGAAATGCAGCTGAAGAACATCAAGGCTATGACTACTGATGAATACACCGATGTGGCAGATGTCATCTTCGTTGCCGTAAAGGGCTATTCCATCGACGAAATCATTCCTTTCCTCGCCAAGGCATCCGATGAACACACCATCATCATCCCCATACTCAACATCTACGGCACAGGGCAGTATTTGGCACAGAAACTGCCGGATACGAACGTCATCGAAGGCTGTATCTACATCGTCGCTTACATCTCCGCCCCCGGTGAAATAACCCAGTCGGGCAAGATATTCCGCGTCGTCTACGGCACGCGCGGCAAAACGCCTCTGCGGCCTCAGCTGGAAGAAATCAAAAGCGATCTCGAAGACAGCGGCATCCAAGTCGTGCTGTCAGAAAAAATAGCCGACGATACCTTCCGCAAATTCACATTCGTATCGCCGTTTGCCGCAGCCGGAGCTTACTTCGACATTCCGGCAGGACCGATGCAGCAGCCCGGACCGAAACAGGATTTTTATATTGCCCTAGTTCAGGACTGCCAGACGATAGCCAAGGCTTACGGCATTCATCTGCCTGATGATATCATCGACATAAATCTCAAGATTTTACACGCTGTAACACCTGACACCACAGCTTCCATGCAGAAAGACCTCGCCAAAGGCCCGGGAGCAAAAACCGAAATGGACGGGCTGATCTTTGAGATAGTCCGCATGGCAAAGGCAAAAAATATCAGCGTTCCTGCCTACGAAGAAGTCGCAGCAAAATTCGGCTTTAAAATCTAAAAAATACGCAAAGGAAAAAACAGTATCATGTTAGAATTTGTTCTATTATTTATCCTCGGTATCGGCGTAGGCACCTTCGGCACGCTCGTGGGTATCGGCGGCGGACTCATCATGATTCCGATATTCACTTATTTTCTCACACCGTCTATCTTCCAGAGCGCGCCGGAGATCATCGGCACCTCTCTGTTCGGCGTATTTTTAAACGCCATTTCCGGCACCATCGCCTACATCCGCCAGCACCGCGTCTACTTCAAAGCAGCCGTGCCGTTTGCACTTGCCACGCTGCCCGGCGCGTATTTGGGCGGCATCGCAGCAGATTACTTCACCGGTCCTACCTTCGGGCTTGCTTACGGCAGCTTTCTTCTGATCACTTCGTTCATAATGTACTGGAATTCCAACAACAAGAAAGTCGTTGCCGGTGAGTTCAGCGAAGCCAATTTCAAGCGATACAAATGGCTCGGTATAATCCTGAGCATGGGCGTGGGCTTCATCTCCAGCATCTTCGGCATCGGAGGCGGAGTGGTACACGTGCCCGTCATGATATACATCCTCTCCTTCCCGCCGCACATGGCAACGGCGACTTCGCATTTCGTGCTCGCCGTATCCTCGTTTATGGGTGTCATCTCGCACATAGTAATGGATCACATTGTCTGGAAACCGGCTATTGCCGTCGGTGTCGGCGCAATCATCGGCGCGCAGATAGGTGCCAAGATCTCGCGCAGTACCCGCCCGCGCATCATCGTCATACTGCTCTCGCTCGCTATGTTCCTTTTAGGCGTGCGCATGGTTACGGAAAGCGGCTTATTGTTCCGGCTATTTCAATAAATAATATCAACAATAAAACGGCATCTGCATCGGAGATCTTTGCCTAATCTCCGGCAGATGCCGTTTGCATTCTCTATATCATAATATTTGCCAAAATATCCGAATGCCTCTAAAAATCATGCCGCTTTAACATTTTTGCCGTCATCTTCCATCATGGAGTAGACGTACAGCCGGCGAAGTGCCTGTGCCTGTTCGGGAATTATCTTCTTGTCGCGCAGTGCCGCAGCTATATTGCCGTAAACTCTGCCTACACAGCAGTCAAAAGCACACGATTTCGGCAGCTTATACGCCAGCAGAAGCAGTTCAATATCATTGACCAGATAGCCGGGCAGTATCTGCTGCCAGTCCTCCCAGCCAATTACACTCCAGTCGATTTCCTTTGCAGGGTTGTCAAATTTTTCGCAAGCCAATTTGTAAAATAAATCCGTCATGATTATCCGCTCCTGTTCTAATTTGTGTGTATATACGCTGTTTCTCAACAATTTGTTTTCTATTTTTCCTTACAGCTATATATTAGCACATATTAAAACAAAAGTAAATATATATTTTAACATTATATAACATTTATGTTTCTATATTGTTCATTTCTGTTAAAATAAAATTATCCGGCAGGCTCTCTTCATTGATATTCTCATCGCTATTGCATATTATCGCATCAAAATCGCCGCAGTGCTTAAAGCTGTAAAAGCCTTTAACAGACAGCTTTGAGCTGTCGATCAATAGATAGTTTTTAATGGCAAGCTTCATCGCCTCCACCTTGACCGCCGTCGTATCAGTATCCGCACTATAGATAATATCGCGCACAACATCGACTCCCGAACAGCTTATAAAAGCATAGTCGAAATTGAAGCGGCGCAGCGTGTCCAGCGTTATCGGACCGGTTACGGCATTGAACTTGGGCATGTACAGGCCTCCCAAGAGCAGCAGGTCTGAACTGTCGTCATCGAACATATTCGCGATCAAAGTACTCGTCGTAACGATTTTCACACGCCTGCCCTTCAAGTATTTCACCATCGGTGCAATGCTCGTGCCGTCGTCAAGGAAAACGCAGTCTCCTTCCTTGACGAAAGATGCCGCTCGCTCGCAGACACATTCCTTCTGCTCATTGTGCTCCGTCCTCTCCGCCATCGGCTTTTCATCGTGCAATGATAAAATCCTGTCTTTTTTAACGCTCTTAGCACCGCCGCGCACGCGGATCAGCTTGCCCTGTTTCTCCAGCTCCTCACAGTCGCGCCGAATCGTCATCTCCGTAACATCAAACGCTTTCGCCATATCCTTGATGTTCTTAATGCCTTCTGCATCGACCATCTGCACTATCATTTCCATTCTCTGACTGGCAATCATTTCGCTCACTCCGTTTCCTTGTGTTATATATATGATACAAAAAAACTGCACAAAAGTGAACAAATTTATATTTTGACTATGACTAAATCTATGATAAAATATGTATGCTGAAAAACGTATCTTATATTATATTGTAGAAAAAGGAGAATCTATTTTGCGTTTAAGAAGAAAACCCTGGATAGATGAAGCTATCTTAGATTTTGCAGATTTCGTATACACAAAAGGCAACAGCCCTTCTGAAGATATAAAAGGCCGCTGGAATGAAGTATTCGGCCGCCAAGCCCCTCTGTTTGTAGAGCTAGGCACCGGCAAAGGCGATTTCATCAGCCAGACGGCACTTGCCCATCCCGAAGCCAATTTTATCGGCATCGAATTGCAGCAGGACGTACTCTACTACGCAGCAAAAAAAGTCAAAGCACTGGAGCTGCCCAATGTGCGCCTAATGGTCTTTGACATCACTGCTATCGAAAGCATTTTTGCCGAAGGCGAAGTCGACCGCTTCTACATCAACTTCTGCGACCCGTGGCCCAAAGCACGCCATGCCAAACGCCGCCTGACTTACATCTCATTTCTGGAAAAATACCGCCATCTCTTAAAGCCCAACGGCGAGCTATTCTTCAAGACGGACAACCGCCCGCTGTTTGACTTCTCACTGGAACAGTTCAAAGAAGCCCATCTCGAAATCAGCGCATTGACTTACGACCTGCACAACAGCGAATACGCCCAAGGCAACATCATGACGGAATACGAACGCAAATTCAGCGGCTTCGGCGAAAAGATCAACTGCTGCCAAGTGCGTTTTGTGCCGCTTGAAAAAGCCGCAGAATAGAGGCGAAGATTTTGTCAAAAGTCTTACAGCGCGTCCGCAAATTTTGGCTCAATGAAATGGAAGCCATCACCTGCATAATGTTCGTCCTCATAGCCATCGGCACGATTAATATCTGCAGTGCCAGCCTAATAACGGCCTATACGGACTTTGAAAGCCCTTACTACTTTTTGAACCGCCACCTATTTAGCATTTTTGTCGGTACTGCTGCATTTTTCATAGTCAGCCAATGCTTCAACTATCAGAGGCTAAAAAACAAATACTTTCTGCTCATCATGTTTTTGGTCATCGTCGTACTGCTCATAGCCGTGCTGTTCTTCGGCGTTGAAGTCAATGGCTCCCGCCGCTGGCTGTCGCTATATGTAGTACAGTTCCAGCCCTCCGAGCTGGCAAAGTTCGTAACGATAATTCTCGCCGCCTTGCATCTCGGACCGTGCCTCGATAAGAACTTAACCATAACACTCAATCCCCGAAAGAATTGGACTTTTTGGCTCTGCCTTTTCTTAGCTGCCCTTGTTGAGCTGGAAAAAGACATGGGCACGGCGATAATGGTCATAGGCATTCCCGTCGCTATGTACGTCATCGCCGGACTGCCGCGCTTTTGGAAAATCTTCTTGGCGACAATAAGTATATTAGGGCTGATCGGCTTTGTAGCACTTCAGCCCTACCGCCTCGCGCGCGTCGAAACGTGGATAGACCCTTGGTCAGACATACAGGGCGACGGCTACCAAGTAATTCAGTCCATGCTCGCCATCGGCTCCGGCAAACTCTCCGGCATGGGACTCGGGCAGGGCTTCAGCAAATACTCCTACCTGCCTGAAGCACATACCGACTTCGCCTTTGCCGTTTACGCACAAGAAACGGGCTTTATCGGCGTGATCATAATCTTCTTGCTGATAGTAGCCTTAGCTTTCTACTGCGTCAAAATAGCTATACGCACCCGCGACGGCTTCGGCAAAATGCTCATAATCGGCTTTACCCTGCTGATAACCTGTCAGGCAGCGATCAACCTCGCGATGATAGTCGGCCTGCTGCCCGTCGTCGGCGTACCGCTGCCATTCATAAGCTACGGCGGCACCTCGCTGCTGCTCAATATGGTCAGCATCGCAATAATCATAAACGTCGGCAGGCATATACCGATAACAAATGCACCGGCCGCCCGAACAATTCCGGACAGCCCGATTCAGCATAAAACGTACACAACCAAGAGCGGCAAAGTAACTCATCTGCGCCGCATTAAATGACAAAAATATGAGCCATAAGAAGTCATCTAACGCTTCTTATGGCTTTTATTTTTGAAAGCCAAAAAGCGATTAACATAAACTTCATGTTAATCGCTCTTCAGTGCGTATACTCTGTATACATTAAATCCCTCTTTATTCAGTTTTTTTGCTGCGGTCATTCCCCTTAAGTAGAAACTTCCGCTGTATTTTTCAGTCAGCCGACGTGCATAAGATGCATACAGTTCATCTAAATACTAACCATAAACCTTTCAACTAACTGTGAACTCATTCCCGCCTCGATCCTCAAAGCACCAATTTGGAAACTTCCCGGTAAAAACATCTAACACAGTTCTTCATCTCATCATACAAGCATTTTAATGCTTCCTCCGTGATTCATTCAATACGCTTGAGCTGCTGCATCATGGATTATTCACTGCTATGCCGTAGATATTGACTACTTCATCCGTATTTATATTTCCTTGCCGGACTATCCCCGCAGTTCCTGCGGTTTAGATGATCCTTTCAATACTTCAATGCGCCTTAATCTCTCCTAGATTGACCAGCTTTCAAAAATCGAATGCTGAGCACTGCACCGGACGCGGTCAATGCTGACCCCGGTTCAACTAAAGTCTTAAAACATTGAAACCGATATTGAAAACCCAATCATCATTTCTTGATCCCGTCGGTCATATCAATCATGACCATTTGATTTAGCGATATTCTTTTGGAGATACCGGAAAACCTATGAAACATTGAGATACTGAAATACTAAAAACATTGAACTGAGACTTCCAAGATTTTTTCACCTATAAAATTCGTAACGTTACATTTTCAGGCCCTAGGTGAAATTTTGCTTGCGATTAATGTCAGCCGTCTTACTATGACCCACATACTTGCTGTATCCGCCTGCCAAGACATCGCGGCTTACAGTGTTGCTTTCTTCAACAGCACGGCATACCTAAGTCCAGCCTCCACTAAGGCATTTCCCTAATTTTGCTATATGCCTCACATCCTTTCGGAATGTTACTTGCAGTCAAGAACAATTTCCTGCAGGTTCCTCTGTACAGCTTTTCGGCTGCTCATTCTCCTTCAGAATTGCCCTTGCAGCAACTCTCAGGTACTTCCCTTTTGCATCTTTATTATAACACATTGAAGTGCAAATGGCAATAATCAGATTATTGTTTTTTTAATAAAAATTTTATTTCATACTACGGATTATATTATTTCATATTTCGGGCTATATACAGTCTGCCATGGATATGAGACTAGCTCATATACCAAGGAAGACTTATATACAGCGGTTGGAAAAGATTCCCGTCGGCAGGACGATCCCATGCAGTACTGACAGAAATCAACGCTGAAAGAAATTATACAGTTCTCTGACCATAATCAGCGAAGAAGTCGCGCCGGGATCCTGATGGCCGATGCTGCGAATGCCGAGATAGCTTGCGCGGCCTTTGCTGGCAGAAATCGTGCGCGTATAATCTGCGCCCTCTTTTGCCGCACGCGATGCTTCGCCCAGGCACTGGAACAGCGTCATATCCTTTTCCTTGCCCTGCACAAATGCGTTGTAGACAGGCAGCAGCACATCGAGCATTGTCTTTTCACCCGATTTTACGCGGCCGCGTTTTTTTATAGCCTCAACAGCTGCTCCGAGAACAGTGATTACGGAATCTACCGTAAATCCCATATCAGGCGTGCAAGCTTTAGCTGCGCGGTTAAATGCAGCAGCATATAAAGGACCTGCGGCACCGCCTACATTTTCTGCAAAAGCATTGCCGATAGCTCTGAAAACTTCTACCGGATTGTTGTCGTCATCGAGATTTTCGATGTCTTCCAATGCTGCCGTGAAACCGATTGCCATGTTGTTGCCATGGTCTCCATCCCCGATAGCGCGATCCAGCATATTCAAATAATCTTTCTGCCCTATCACGGCAGAAGCTATCTGCTCTACTACTTCTTTAATTCTTGTCATGAAAAAAACGCCTCCCAAATGAGCAATAAATATGTATAATAGCTATTATTG
>CATYZV010000074.1 GCA_958415865.1 uncultured Selenomonadaceae bacterium | reverse complement strand
TACCTGTTTATGCCCTATTTATCTTATTCATTGGTTCGCTAGAGAGTGATTAATGATGTATAATAGTATCATGAGAATTTAATTGTTATAAAAGGAATAGTTGTTGTGAAAGTTAAAGATTTAGCTGAACAATTCAATATGGGCTGGGAGGCAGCGGTGGAGTCGCTGAGCGATCTCGGCATTGCGGCGGAGGATGAGTATTCTGCTCTAAATGATGAAGAGCAGCGTGTCTTCAAGGAGTTTATGGATAGTGCGCCTTCTCCTAATAGCGGTGTATCTCAGCTAGGGAAAGAGATGCTGGCTTATTATATAGCGCATTATAAGATCTTCATGGATACGAGTTCATTGCTGCGCGATTCGTCTGTGCGCTTTTTTGAGAGGGCGCGTCCTCTGCTCAAAAAGGCGGGCAGCAGCGTTATTGTGCCGTTCAATGTGATTCAGGAAATTGAGCAGGCGAACGGCTCAGGCAATGTGCTGAAGCGGATGAAAAAGTGGCAGGAGGAAGGTCTTATCACTGTTCGCGGCAGCAATGACGGTCATTCTGCTGATTATATTTTTCAGTATGTGATAGCCAAGTTCAAGCATCAATATCCCATCATGCTGATTACGGAGGATGAACAGTTGGCGCAGCTGATCAGGCGGCAGAACAGCCAGACGGATGATAAAGCCGAGCAGATTTTGATCAAATGCGTCAACGACAAGGGATTATTGTCAAATCTATCTCAGTCAGATGAGCAGGTATTTGCCCTGGCAAGCGATGTAAACGGCATTTCGACTGAGCCGGTGGAACTGCCTCTTCTGCCGGAAGAAGGAGATACGGTCTACAACGCGCCGCCCAATAAAAAAGAGCGCAAGAAGAAGAAAAAGAAGAAAGAGGAAACCCAAGGCTTTTGGTCGACAGTCAAAGCTTTTTTCTGGGGCGATGATGACAATGATGACAACGGCGGGGAAGAATCTGAGACTCAGGAAAGAACGGCTTCGCCTGTCAAACTCGTCAAGCAGCTGGGCAAAGGCGGCGAGGCAGTCGTCTACGATACCGACCGTCCCAGCGTCGCCAAGATATATTTAAAAGGCAAGCTGACGAAAAACAAAGAGGCAAAGCTGAAGCTAATGCTGTCCCGCCATATCGAGTATCCGGGGCTTTGCTATCCTGTATCGAGCCTCTACAGCGGCAGCGGCCAGTTCATAGGCTACCTGATGCCCAAGGCAGACGGCATTGAGCTGCAATATGCGGCATTAAGCCCCGACAGCGACAACGGCGCGCTGTATTTAAAGCACTTTCCCAAGTGGAAAAAGGCAGACTTGGTACAGCTCTGCCTGAGCATTGCGCAGAAGATAAATTACCTGCACAGCTGCAATGTAGTATTGGGCGATATAAATTCCTTCAACATCTTGGTAAAGTCGCCGACGGAGATATACTTCGTCGATGTAGACAGCTGGCAGATCGAGGGCTTTCCCTGCCCGGTAGGGACACCGACATTCACCGCGCCGGAGATCTTCACGGCCAACAAGCAATACAAGCAGAAATACGGCAAAGACCGCCATTACGACGAATACCTGCGCAGCTTCGACACCGATAGATTTTCGCTCGCCGTGCTGCTGTTCATGATACTGATGTCAGGCAAAAAGCCTTATACCGTCATAGGCAGCGAAGGCATTGAACAGGATATTTTAAATTACAATTTTCCCTATCCGCTCGACGCTCTGACAGACGAAAAAATGCCCAAAGGCCCTTGGCAGTATCTCTGGAGCCACCTGCCGTACTTCATCAAGCGCGATTTCTATGAATCCTTTCACAAAGACGGCAGGCACAGCCACAGCGGCACGCGCTTTTCAGCCGCCTATTGGGAACAGGAATTCACACGCTACCTAGAGCTTTTGCAGTCCCACAAGATGGGCAGCCAAGATGAACTGTCAGAACAGCTCTATCCCGACAGGTACAAAAACGTCTTGGCTAAAATCTACGGCAGCAGAGGCTTAACTTACAGCATCAGCAGGTTCTTTAGAAAATTGTTCAATTAACCTATTATAATAGAAGGGAAGTATCATCATGAGTGATTTTGCATTAGTCCGCACAGAAGACCTTGTTACAAACCCGGCCACCCGCCTGCCGGTATGTATCTGCCTGGATACCAGCGGTTCCATGAACGTAGTAACCGGCGGCGATTACAAAAAGACAGGCGAAACCGTCTACGAAGACGGCAAAACCTGGAATGTCGTAACCGGCGGTGAAACAAAACTCAGTGCCCTACAAGAAGGCTTGGACCTGTTCTATGATTCAGTGCTGGAAGATCCTCAGGCGAGGAAATCCGCCGAACTCTGCATCATTGAATTCAACGACGATGTAAACTGCCTAGCAGATTTCTTCAGCATCGAAAAACAGCAGCGTCCGACACTCAGCGCATACGGCGATACCCATATGGGCGAAGCCGTAAACATGGCACTAGACAAGCTCGAACAGCGCAAGCAGGAATACAAAGACAACGGCGTAGACTACTACCAGCCGTGGCTCGTCATAATGACCGACGGCGAAAACAACGGCTCAGAAGAAGAAATGAAAAAAGCAGCAGACCGCGTAGCAAAACTCGTCGATGCACGCAAGCTGACCGTATTCCCTATCGGCATCGGCGACACGAATATGGAAACACTGCGCCAACTGTCGCCCAAGCGTTCCCCGCTGAAGCTCAAGGGACTTAAATTTAAAGAATTCTTCACTTGGCTGAGCCAAAGCGTCGCCAAAACTTCGCAGTCAGCAGTAGGCGATAAGATTGCCTTGAATAAAGAAGATATCCAGGGCTGGGGAGAAATTTGATATGTGGCATACAGTAGATTATGCACAAGTCGGCAGGTCTCATAATAAGCTCCTGCTGCCCTGTCAGGACAAGACGATAACGGGATATGAAAACGGCGTTTATACGCTGGGGCTTGCCGATGGTGCAGGCTCGGCAAAGTTTTCCCATTTTGGTGCTGAAACGGTGCTGGCTGCGGCTCGGCATTTCTTCAGCTGTCATTTTTATGAATTGATAGAAAGCCGCGACGGCAGGGCTGTAAAGGCACAGATACTGGAGTATCTGCTAAAGGCGTTGGAGGCAAAGCGTGCTGAATTGGGCTGTGAGCTGCGGGACCTTGCTTCGACGATTTTATTCGTGGCGGTCAAGTACGATAAGTGTATCATTCTGCACATCGGCGACGGTGTTATCGGCATGGTGAAAAACAATGCGCTGAAGGCTGTGTCCAAGCCGGATAACGGCGAATTTGCCAATACGACGGTTTTTGTAACATCGCATAGTGCGCTTGCTGCTATGCGGCTGCTCAAGGGCACAACGGACGGCATTGAGGGTTTTGTGCTGATGTCTGACGGCTCGGCAGAAAGTTTTTATCAAAAGCGAAGCGGCAGCTTGGCACCTGTTCTGGGCAGAATCATAGCGGCAGCGGCAGCTGCTGCACCCAAGGTCATGCGAAGGGAAATTCAAGGCAGCTTTCAGGTGGTAATCGACAATACACAGGATGATTGCAGTATTGCTGTCATGGCAAAGACAAGCAAGGCTTTGAGCCGCTGGCTCGTGCTGCCGCCTGCTCAAAAGCGGCGTATGCTCGGCTTATCCGGCGGCATGGCTTCTTGCAGGATGCTGCGGGTATGCGGCAAAATCATGCAGCTGCTAGGCAAGCCTAAAAACGCTGTCTATCTTGCCGGAAAATTAAATGTCAGCCGCGATTACATGGCATTGTGCCTCGATAAATTGAATCAGGCAGGCTTTGTGCAGAAGCTGCGCTTTGATTTCTATAAAATAAGATAAAATTTAAGGATAGTGGTCTTAATATGAGTTGGAAATGTCCTAACTGCGGGACGGAAAATGATAATGACAATGCAAATTTCTGCAAGAGCTGCGGCTCGCGCCATGAGCACGCTGCCGTGCCTGATGAAACGACGGTAATGCCGACGGTGCGGGTGCAGAGCCAGCCTCAGCCCAAACGCCCGGCGGCTGCTCCGAATTATCCGCCGCAGAACTCCGGCAAAAACAGCAATCTGAAGTATGTGCTGATAGGCGTTATAGTGGTACTGCTGGGGGTCATCGGCGGCATGGTGCTGATGATGAGCCAAAAGTCAGATACGAAGGGTGTAGATAAATCTGTAACTGCCCAGACTCAGCAGTCCTCCGGCAGTGTTTCTTCTGCAAAAGAAGAAGCGAATACTGCCGATGACAAGGACAAGCAGCTAAATGTGGAGGATGACGGAAAACTGCCTGGCAATCCTGACGGCAATGAGCAGGATGCGGCAAATACGCTCAACAAATACTACCAGTCTATCTCCAACCGCAATATGCAGACGGCGTACAATATTCTGTCCGACGATATGCAGAGCCATATGGGTTCGCTGGAAAGCTTCCAGTCCGGCTATCAGACGACATTGTCCAACAGGATTTCCAATGTCAGCGTCGTTTCCTCCGACCCCGGCAGGGTGGTGCTCAGCTACACGCTGACCTCGCGCGATAAATCGGGCAGCGGCATAAAAGTGCAGACCTTCCAAGGCACTGCCACGATGAGCAGCCAGTCCGGCTCTTGGCACATCGTCGACTTATCAGTGAAAAAGGCAGGCGAACATTTTGAATAAAGGTATTAAAATAGCCTTGTCGCTGATATGCGCTCTAGCCGTGGCGGGCGGCGCATACGCCTTCAAGCATTTTTCAGAGGAAAAGGAGCAGGCTGCTTCCGTGCCGATAGCAGAGCAGGACATACCCATCGACGAAAAAGTGGATAAAATTGTAGCCTCGATGTCGGAAGCGGAAAAAGTAGGGCAGATGGTAATGATCGGCATACACGGCGAGGAGGTCAACGATGACAGCCTCTATATGCTGCATCAATACCATATCGGCAATGTCATACTATTCGACCGCAACATGAAGTCCAAAGAGCAGGTCAAAAAGCTGACAGGCGACCTTCAGGCGCAGGCAGGGCAGAAAGTACCGCTGTTCATCGGCGTGGATGAAGAAGGCGGCGACGTAGTGCGCATGGCAGGCGATTTAGAAGCACCGCCGTCTCAGCAGCAAGTGGGCGAAAGCGGCGACCCGCAGCAGGCGAAAGACTGGGCATTAAAGACGGGGGCAGAACTTAAAGCCATCGGCATAAATACGAACTTCGCCCCGGTCGCCGACGTAGGCTCCAAAGATACGCGCTCCTACAGCACGGATGCGCAGACCGTTACGGAATTTGTAAGGCAGGCAGCCTCAGGCTATGAAGAAAACAACATCATGTTCAGCCTCAAGCACTTCCCCGGCATCGGCAGAGGCGAAATAGATTCGCATGTAGAAGCATCAGATATCACGGCATCTAAAGAAGAGTTGATGGAGAGCGACCTTGTGCCGTTCAAAACGATGATCGAAGAAAAACAGCCGGAAAATTACTTCATTCTCGTATCGCACCTGCATTACCCCGCGCTCGATGCGCAGAATCCCGCCAGCCTCTCATCCCCCATCATGACAGAACTGCTCCGAAAAGAACTGGGCTACAAAGGCATAATCATCACCGATGACATGGAAATGGGCGCAGTCGCCAACCACTACAATTTCCGAGAAATCGGAGTCAAAGCAGTGCAGGCAGGCGCGGACATAGTCATGATCTGCCACGAGTACGAACATGAAACAGATGTATACCTAGGGCTTTTGGAAGCAGTGCAGAGCGGAGCTATCAGCAAAGACAGAGTAGATGAATCCGTCAAGCGCATAGTAAAAGCAAAACTGCTGCATCTGTATTGATGAAAATTTTATATTGAATACCAATGAGCAAGCAGAAGGAATAATAATTTCTGTTTGCTCATTTTGTATCTGCACAGTGCTTATGGTATTATAATTTTAAAATTTAAACTGAAAAGTGGGATGAATTATGAATGAACAGGATTTTTCCGCTAAGATAAATGAATTGGGCGGTGAATTATACATTGTCGGCGGCTGGGTGCGCGATAGACTGCGCTCTGCCGTGCCGAAGGACAAGGATTACGTCGTCTGCCATCTGGAGGAGGAGGCTTTTAAAGAGGCTTTTCCCAAGGCGCAGAAGGTGGGCAAATCGTTTCCCGTGTATCTGGTGAAGATAGACGATAAGAGCTGCGAGGTGGCGTTTGCCCGCAAGGAGCGCAAGCAGGGGCACGGCTACAAGGGTTTTGCTATCACCTTCGGCAAGGATATTACACTGGAGGAGGATCTGTACCGGCGCGACAGCACGATGAATGCTATAGCGTACCGCGTGCGCGACGGCAGATTAATCGATCCGTACAACGGGGCGGAGGATATAGAAAAGCAGCAGATACGAGCCGTATCGGAGCATTTTGCCGACGACCCGGTGCGGGCACTGCGGGCTGCGCGGCAGGCGTGCGAGCTGAATTTTTCCATAACCGATGATACGTATGAATTAATGCACCGCTGCGGCGA
This sequence comes from uncultured Selenomonadaceae bacterium, assembly GCA_958415865.1. Taxonomy (GTDB): domain Bacteria; phylum Bacillota; class Negativicutes; order Selenomonadales; family Selenomonadaceae; genus Megamonas. Next base: position 1,475 of record CATYZV010000074.1, on the reverse strand, counting down.
GGAAGTGGCTGCGGAACCATCAGAGCGCATTTTCGGCGAATTGGAACGCGCATTAAAGACAGCGCAGCCTTCATTATTCTTTCGCGCTCTGCAAAAGGCAGATTTACTGAAAATTTTATTCCCGGAACTGTACGCACTTATCGGCAAGACACAGCCGGCGTATTTTCATCCCGAAGGCGATGCTTTTGAGCATACGATGCTGATCGTCGATATCGTGGCGAGCCTGACAGATGACGAGGCAGTGCGCTTTGCAGGGCTGGTGCACGACATCGGCAAGGGAGCCACGCCGCCTGAGATGCTGCCGCACCACTACGGGCATGAGCGCATCGGCGGCGATATATTATTGAAGTGGAATGAGCGCATGACACTGCCCAAGAAATGGCTGCAAGGAGCATTATTCGTAATTCGCGAGCATATGCGCGCCGCCAACCTGACCAAGCCCGGCAAGATAGTCGATCTACTGCTCGCGGCAGAAAAAAATCCATTGGGCTTTGACGGCTTTAACTGCGTTATACTAGCTGACAGCAAGCATCTGCCGTATTATCTGGCAGATTACAAATCTTATTTAAAGCGATTGCACGCCGTTTCCATACAGGACTGCCCGGCAGGGCTGCGCGGCAGGCAGATAGGCGAATGGCTGCGCCAAAAGCGCGTGGAAACCTTCAATGATATGCTGAGATAAAATAAAGAGAAGCGGCAGATGGATTTTACGCCATCCGCCGCTTCTTTTTGTTCTAATCATCAAAAATCCCATCTCGCGCCGATATTCCACTGCCAAGGTGTTCTGATATCATCGCCGAAAGTCTTGACTACATCGGCATAGAGATAGCTGTTATCGCTCAGCTTGAAGTTCGTGCCTAAGCCTATTTCATACCAAGTATTGCCTATATCCTGATTATAGCTGTTGGTAATACCGTTGAGGCTTACGAAGGTATCGGCATCGCCTGCAAATTCATGCAGCACGGATGTTTTTAAATAAACATTCTGCCCATCGCCAAGTTCTCTGCCCAGTTCAAAGCCCGCTCTGCCGACTGCGCTGTACAAATCGTCCTGCGCGACGAAAATGCCGTTGTCCGTCGTGTAGTCCGCGCCGTTTATCTTCATCAGCGTCATTTCCGCCTGCGGTGTGATGTACCAGCCCTTGTCAAGAGCATTTTTCCTGCCGTACTCCATGCTCAGCGAAGTGCCCCAAGTGTCGTAATCGCCGTGCGTGTGGCCTGCATCGACGAAAATGTCGTATTCATTCGACAGCCTGCCTTCTTTTAATATCACATCGACATAATGACCCTTATCACCGAGCCAAGTGCCGTAGAGAGCCAGCGAAGTGCTGCGGTTCTTGCCAAAGCCGTTCTGATACGAGGTATCACCCCTGCCGTGGCTCACAGCACCGCCCAGCCGCCAGTCCCCGACAGCCTTATCGTAGCCCAGCTGGAAGAAATTGTACTGATTCTTGTACTCCCCGCTGTACTCAAATT
>CATYZV010000073.1 GCA_958415865.1 uncultured Selenomonadaceae bacterium | reverse complement strand
ATTTTGCTTATTTTCCGGATGAAAGATACCATCGTAAAGTTTATCTCAAGGATGATAAAACGAATGAAATCATATCGCAGGATATAGAGTTTCACTTTATTGAACTGCCGAAGATAACATTCGGTGATATCAGAAGAATAAGAGGAGTAGAGGCATGGTTTGCCTATTTTTCTAAGGACTGCTCCAATGCAGACAGGGAGGTAGTTGCTATGAATAATCCTGCAATCAAAGATGCTGTTGATTTTGAAAACAGATTCTTTGCCAGCGATAAAATGAAGCGGCAGTATGAGTTATCGGAAAAGCATAGGCATGATTATATATCTTCTATAGATTATGCTCATATGCAGGGCATTACTGAAGGTAGAGCTGAAGGAGCTAGAGAAAGGGCTTTAAAGACAGCACAGAATTTACTGCAAATAGGACTGGATGTACAGACTATAGCTAGAAGTGTAGAATTACCTGTCGAAGAAATAGAAAAATTAAAACCATAAAAGACTATGATCACGAATTTTTTTGCAAACTATACGGTCTTTAAATCTGGATTTATAATGCAAGTGCTAGAAGCTGTTTTTTATATTCACTATGATGATATTTCTACCGTGCTCTTTGTGATATAATAAAAGAAACAAAGGAGCTTATCACCATGGTGAAAGTAGAAAACGATGTATATCGGCTCAATGATATTTACTTTAAGAGTCTGATGGGAAATAAGCATAGAAAGAACTTGACGCTCAATTTTCTCAACAGTATCTTGAACCGCAGTGCAGGCAATGAGTTTGTCAATCTAAGATTCAATGATAAAGATATGCTGCCGAAGTTCAAAGGTGAAAAAGTACCGGCATTGGATATTTTGGCTGTTATGAATGACGGAACGCAGATAAACATCGAGGTTCAGGTAGCGGCACAGGATTTCTATATCAGACGGGCTGTGTACTACTGCTGCCGCCTGCACGGTGATCAGCTGAATAGAGGCGAGTATTACACAAAAGTGATGCCAACGATTTCTATTCACCTGCTGGATTTTGCTTATTTTCCGGATGAAAGATACCATCGTAAAGTTTATCTCAAGGATGAGGAAACGAATGAAATCATATCGCAGGATATAGAGTTTCACTTCATTGAATTGCCCAAGATAACATTCGGTGATATCAGAAGAATAAGAGGAGCAGAGGCGTGGTTTGCTTATTTTTCTAAGGACTGCTCCAATGCAGATAGGGAGGTAGTTGCTATGAATAATCCTGCAATCAAAGATGCGGTAGATTTTGAAAATAGATTCTTTGCCAGCGATAAAATGAAGCGGCAGTATGAGTTGTCGGAAAAGCATAGGCATGATTATATATCTTCCATAGATTATGCTCATATGCAGGGGAAAGAAGAAGGTTTTGCTGAAGGCATAGCAGAAGGTCAAGCAAGAGGACGAGCTAAAGAAAGAATGAATAATGCTAAAAGTTTGTTATCCAATGGTCTGCCGTTAGATATTATAACAAAATCTCTGCATCTTACAGATGAAGAAATAGAAAAATTAAAACGATAAAAGACTATGATCACGAATTTTTTGCAAACTCAGCTTAACAGATGAAACGGCAGAGATTATAATAGTTACGGGACAGCGGTGAGGCTGTCCTTTTTGTTTATTTAACATTTTAATGGTTTTTGGCAACATAAAGCACTGTATTTTTGGGAACTTTCGCTATATAATAAAATTAATATCAATTATTTTGAGGAGGCATGGATATGGGTATTTTGTTTGATAAAGGGAGTATGACTTTTCATCTTCAGACGGCGCATACGAGTTATGTGATGAAGGTGCTGGAAAGCGGTCATTTGCTGCATCTGTACTGGGGCCGTAAGATTGGTGCGAAGCAGATCGATTATGCTGTCAGGAAGCGCGACTGGCTGAGTTTTTTGGCGAATACGGATAATGTGCAGGAGTTTCAGCTGGAGGCTCTGCCGCAGGAGTATCCGGGCTATGGTTCTACGGATCTGCGTTCTCCGGCTCTGGAGCTGGAGTTTGCTGACGGTACGAGTGCGACGGATTTCCGCTATAGCGGGCATGAGATTTTTGAGGGCAAGAAGCGTCTTGTGGGCCTGCCGTCTACGTATGTGGAAGACGGGGACGTGGTGCAGACGGTGGAGATCACGCTGACGGATTCGGTTAAGAATGTGGATGCTGTGCTGTCGTTTACGGTGTTTGAGGATTTTGACGCGATTGCGCGTTCGGTGCGTCTTGTGAATAACAGTGCGGATGATGTGAAGGTTCAGCGTGTGCTGAGTGCTAATGTCGATTTTAAGGACAGTGATTTTGATATGATTCAGCTGTCCGGCTCGTGGGCGAGAGAGCGCGGCATTGTTCGCACGCATCTTAGGAGCGGCAGCCAGGCTGTGGAAAGCCGCCGCGGTTCGAGCAGTCATGCGCAGAATCCGTTCATGGCTCTGGTGCGCCCGCAGACGACGGAGGATTACGGTGATGTCTATGCTGTGAGCCTCGTCTACAGCGGCAATTTCCTCGCGAATACGGAAGTGGATATGTACGGCAACAGCCGCCTTCAGATCGGCATCAATCCGTTTGATTTCACTTGGCAGCTGAAGGCCGGGGAAGCTTTTCAGGCTCCTGAGGCTGTGCTCGTCCATTCAGCGGACGGGCTTGGGGGCATGAGCTCGATCTTTCACCGTCTGTACGGCAAGCGTCTTATGCGCGGCAGATGGCGTGATAAGGAGCGTCCTGTGCTGATCAACAACTGGGAAGCTACGTATTTTGATTTCGATGAAGTGAAGATAAAGGCTATTGCCAAGCAGGCTAGTGAATTCGGCATTGAACTGTTTGTGCTGGACGACGGCTGGTTCGGCAAGCGCAATAATGATGACTGTTCGCTCGGCGACTGGGTGGTCAATGAAGATAAGATTCACGGCGGCCTAAATAAGCTGGTGCAGGAGATCAACGGCATGGGCATGAAGTTCGGGCTGTGGTTTGAGCCGGAAATGGTCTGCCCTGTCAGTGAGCTGTATAAAGCGCATCCTGACTGGTGCCTGCACATTGAAGGCCGCACGCGTTCTACGGCGCGCCGCCAGCTGATATTGGACCTGTCGCGCGAGGATGTCTGTGATTACATCATCGAGGCTGTGTCGAAGGTGCTGTCGAGTGCCAATATCGAATACGTAAAATGGGATATGAACCGCAATATGACGGAGATCGGCTCTGCTCTGCTGCCGGCTGCTCAGCAGCGCGAAACGGCGCACCGCTATATGCTCGGCCTGTACCGCGTGATGGATGTCATCACGTCTAACTTCCCCAATGTGCTGTTTGAAAGCTGCTCGGGCGGCGGCGGACGTTTTGATCCGGGCATTCTCTACTACATGCCGCAGACTTGGACGAGCGATGATACGGACGCTGTGGAACGCCTCAAGATTCAGTACGGCACTTCGCTCGTCTATCCGAATGTTGCTATGGGCTGCCATGTGTCGGCATCGCCGAACCATCAGCTGAAGCGCGATACGCCGTTTGCGACGCGCGGCATCGCTGCTATGTGCGGCAACTTCGGCTATGAGCTGGATCTGACGAAGCTGACGGATTTGGAAAAGGCACAGGCTAAATCGCAGGTATCTTTCTACAAAAGCGTGCGCCATCTGATTCAGTTCGGCGATTTCTACCGCTTGAAAAGCCCGTTTGAAAATAATGAATCGGCTTGGAGTTTCGTGGCAAAGGATAAGTCGGAAGCAGTGGTCAGCTTCTTCCGCGTATTGGCACAGCCTAATCCCAATTTTACCTGCGTCTATGCAGCAGGGCTTGACGAATGGGCGCACTACAAGGATATGCGCACCGGTGAAGTATACGGCGGCGATGAATTGATGTACGTGGGAATAAATGTGCCTGATGCTGTATCTCCGGTGCCTACGGAGCACGCTCACAGCAGCGATATCTTTGCCGGCATGGTTTATCCCGTCATCGAAGGCGATTACGCTGCGTTTCTCTGGCACTTTAAGCGCGTAGACTGATCTGCTTTACAATTTTACATGTTTATGATGTTTTTTATTGACAAGGATAAAAAATTATTGTAGAATAAATGCAAGTCAGCAGTAACTGATTATTGAAATACAAAGGTGTATGGATATTGATTATTCATGCGCCTTTTTCTTTTTCTCAGAGGATTTATATTTCGTCAGCTGTACTGGCAATGTGTATTTATTAGGAGGAGTATTATGTTAGACGCAATCAATTCATTCGTAACAGAAGTAAACGGTATCGTCTGGGGCTGGGGCATGATTCTGCTGCTGCTGGGCACGCATATTTTCATGACCTTGCGCACGAAGGGCATTCAGCGTCAGCTCTGGCGCGGCATTAAATTGTCTGTGTCCAAAGACCCTGACGGTGAAGGTGAAGTCAGCCATTTCGGTGCTTTGACGACGGCTCTGGCTGCGACGATCGGCACGGGCAACATCATCGGCGTGGGCACGGCTGTGGCTCTCGGCGGTCCGGGTGCTGTGCTCTGGTGCTGGCTGACGGGTGTGTTCGGCATCGCTACTAAGTACAGCGAATCGCTCATCGCGGTAAAATACCGTGTGAAGACGAAAGATGAACGTATGCAGGGCGGTGCTATGTACGCTCTGGAACGCGGGCTTAACATGAGATGGCTCGGTCTTTTATTCGCTGTCTTCGGCGGCTTGGCTTCTTTCGGTATCGGCTGCGGTACTCAGGTCAATGCTATCGCTACGGTCGCTGCGGAAAATTTCGGTATGCCTGCCGCTGCTGTCGGCATAATCGTCGGCGTGCTGGTCGCTCTCGTCATTTTCGGCGGCATCAAGTCCATCGCCAGTGTCTGTGAACGCCTCGTGCCGTTCATGGCAGTGTTCTATGTAATCGGCTGTTTTGTAATTCTCTGCATCAACTATGATTTCATCATTCCTGCTATTGCTACTATCGTCGATCTCGCTTTCAATCCCGGTGCTGCGGCAGGCGGCCTCGTTGGCGGCGGCATCATGCAGGCTATGCACTTCGGTGTTGCGCGCGGCCTGTTCTCCAATGAATCCGGCATGGGCTCTGCTCCTATCGCAGCAGCTGCGGCTCGTTCCATCAACCCCGTGCGCCAGGCTATGGTCTCCATGACGGCTACGTTCTGGGATACGGTAATCGTCTGCGCTATGACGGGTCTTGTGCTCGTCTCCACCATCATGAAAAATCCGGCTGTCGATATGGGTGCTATCGACAACGGCGGTGTGCTCACCTCGATGGCATTCGCTCAGATTCCTGTCATCGGCCCTGTACTGCTCGTCGTCGGCATCATCACTTTTGCTTTCTCGACTATCCTCGGCTGGTCTTATTACGGTGAACGCTGCGTGGAATACGTTGCCGGCAAGAAATGCCTGCTCGCTTACCGCACTGCTTACATCGCTGTGGCTGTAATCGCTCCTGTTGTTTCGCTAAACCTCGTATGGCTCATCGCTGATACGCTCAACGCTCTGATGGCTATCCCGAACTTAGTAGCAGTGTTGCTGCTCTCTCCGGTCGTAGTTGCAGAAACGAAGAAGTATATCAATAATATCGATGTAAAAGATACGGAACCTGTCCCTTATCTGGAAGATATCCGTTCTGCCAAGGATGCGGACAAGGCTGAACACGTAAAAATCTGATGATACGATTTGTATAAAAAAGAGCTGCAAGGCACGATTAATTCGCCTTGCAGCTCTTTTGCTGTCCGTTCAATTTACTAATATGAGGCTCGGTTCTTCGCTATGGTCAGAGCATGGGATGAAGCAGCCTTTGTCGTCGCGCCGGAATGCTGAGCCGATGGGCGCGTGCAGCAGGGCTATGATGTCTTTGTCATAGTTGCAGACGGTGTTTAAATGGTAGACATCGCCTTTGTCCGAGTCGTTGAGATACGAGGGGGATTCGTCGCCTGCCATGAACCGCCAGCCGCTGTCTCTTTCGTCGAACGGCATTTCGCGGCAGCAGTAGCCGACTCTCTGCCCGTCTACCATTATCCTGTCGCTGACGACGCAGTTGTCTGCTCCGCGCCAGTGTTTTAGGATGAGTTTTAAATCCTTTGCTTTCTTGCAGAACTTCTTCAGATGCCCGACAGCCGTGTTGTGCCGTTTCAGGTTGAGCGGGGCAAGTTCTGTCTTTTCAAGTTTGAAAAGCAGCAATAGGCTTTCTGCGTCGTACTGGCATTTGTATTCCAGCTCCTGCGGGTAGAGCGGCAGCAGGTTGTAGAAATTGACCTCATTGCCGTCGGGCAGGCGGCAGATATTTGCCTTCTGCGCGTACTTGATGATTGAGGTCAGCATTATGGAGGAAAAGCCGGTGTTGCCGGCAAAGGGCTGGTCGCCTTCGTTGCTGACGGAATGGCCCCAGCCTATCCAAGAATCCTGGTCGATGGGCAGGCGTGCCATTATCTTCATCCAGCGCAGCGGCCAGTACCATATTTCGCTTCTGTCCGTGAGCTTCCAGCCGGCGGGCAGCAGAAAGACGAGTTCGGCGCGTTCCAGGTCGTCCTGGCGCATATCGGGCGGCACATTCATGCGGCGCGCACCCATGCCGAGCGTTACGAGCGTGTAATAATTGTGCTGCTTTGTCGGCTTGATCACGCAGATGTCCAGCCTTATGCCGGAGGAAATGACCTCGTGAATGGTGCAGTCTATTTTGCCGAAGTACTTTTCGATATGCGCGTGCAGGCAGTCCAGCTCCTGCTGATTGTACAGATGCAGATTTTTTTCGTAAATAGCGGCTTCATCACAGTACGCCAAAAAGCTCTTGATGCGCTTCCACGGGCTTAGCCGCTTCTGCGCCGGGGTCAAGAGCTGTAGCACTTTGCTGAAATAAGGCTTTGCCTCGCTCTGTCTGTTTAAATAAAACAGAGCGTAGCCCATGCGGAAATACCAGTAAGGATCGTCTTTGCCTTCAGCTGCGACAGACTGCAATAGAGATATCGCGTGCTCCAAAAGAGGCGTGTCCTCTATCTGCGCCAGATTTTCATACGCCCTGGCCAGCAGGCTGATCAATACGTAATCGAGCATACTGCCGGGCAGTGCTTCAAGCCGGCTGATTATCTTTTGATATTCACCTGCACGGTGATATCGGGCAACTTCTTGCAATAATTTAGTTTTATTCATAAGCTCAACTGCTTTCAAAAAAAGAATCCCCGCGGCCGCCGCTCAGCTCAGTGAGTGATGGCTCACAATAGGGGATTGTACGCAAAATAGCGGTTCGATGCCGCTTTTCTATAAGCAAGAAAAATCTTTTCATTTCCATTCTAACACATTTCATATGTAGCTTCAATCTTAATTTTTAGAATATTAATGTATGACATCTATTATGTATGAAAAAAAGAAGTGATACAGCTCCGGGGCAGGAACTGTATCACTATCGGGGTATATATATGAAATTTGTATCATCAGGTGTTCTTGGCGATGATCGCGCCGATAACGCCGCCGATCAATACTGCCGTGGTGATATCGCCTCTGGAGAAGTCTTTGTCGCTATCGTTGTCATCATTATCGTCTTTGTCATCTCTGTCATTGCGAGGCGGAGGCGGGCGACGGTCATTGTCATCGTCGCGGTCGTTGTCCTTGTTCCAGCGGTCATCATCTTTGGGCGGGGGCGGACGGTGGTCTCTGTCGTCATCATCGTCCCAGCGGTCGTCATCATCTCTGTCCCATTTGTCATCGTCATCATCGTGATCCCAGCGGTCATCATCGTGCCATCTGTCATCATCATCTCGGTCATGGCGAGGCGGCGGAGGCGGCTGGCGGCGGTCGTTGTACTGCACCTGTTCAGAAGCAGCCGCCGCTGCGGTGCTGATGCTGAAAGTGTAGCTCAGAGGCATGCAAAGAAAAGCTGCCAGAGACAGAACAGAGACGGTCCTCTTGAATTTGCGGTTGTTTAACATCGTGGTGCCCTCCTTCGGTTCTTTTATGCTGATGCTTTATATTGTATGTCTTATTTTCAACTATATGAT
>CATYZV010000072.1 GCA_958415865.1 uncultured Selenomonadaceae bacterium | reverse complement strand
ACACATGATGTAGAAACATAAATTTTTAAGGCATCGAACCTTAAAAATTTATCGGGCTTATATCCCCATAGATAAATCTAGGGGTCTTACGCCCGGAAATGAAAATCTGCCGTACTAAAAGCAGATTTTCGAGAATATTATACCACAAAGCGCGGCAAAAATTAATCAAAAAGCTCCGGCTGCAATCACTGCCAGCCGGAGCTCTTACGCTCAAATTACTTTGCGCGGATATCTGCGATATTTAACTGTCAAATCAGCCGATAACAACCATGGTCTGGCCGGGTTTTACGCTGTCGCCGACGTTAACGGAGAAGGATTTAACCGTGCCTGCAGCCGGAGCGGTGATTTCGTTCTGCATTTTCATAGCTTCGAGGATCAGCAGAACATCGCCTGCGTTTACAGCCTGACCTGCGGATGCTACGAGTTTAACGATTTTGCCGGGCATTGGAGCATTTACAGGTGTGTCGCCTGCAGCAGGTGCAGCGGCAGCAGCCGGAGCAGCAGCAGCTTTAGGTGCAGGTGCAGCAGCAGGAGCCGGAGCAGCTTTCGGTGCGGGTGCAGCAGCTGCAGCAGCTTTTACTTCTTCGATTTCCACTTCATATGCGTTGCCATTTACAGTGATGTTAAATTTTTTCACTTTGTATTCCTCCAGAAAATAAGATGTTAGGATATAGGATTTTTTATTGATTCTAACAAGTTTTATTCAGCGATTAGACAGCATCGCGTCTGCCAGCCATAACCCAAGCATCGCTGCGTTTAATGCGTACAGCCATTACTTTGTGGCCGAGCATCATTTCTACAGCGGCAGTGATAGCTGCTACTACTTCTTCGCTGACAGCAGCATTGTTATTTGCCATGTCGATTTACTCCCCTTAATTATTATAAAATACCGTTAATTATAACGGCACATTGCCGTGCTTTTTAGCCGGACGCGTTTCGCGCTTGCTAGCCAGCATATTCAAAGCCGTGATAATGCGGGGACGGGATTCTTTCGGGTCGATTACCATGTCGATGTAGCCGCGTTCAGCAGCTTTGTACGGCGTAGCAAATTCAGCAATATATTCCTGAGTATGAGCTTTCTTTGCTTCAGGATCGTCTTTGCGGAAGATGATGTTTGCAGCACCTGCAGGACCCATAACAGCGATTTCAGCCGTAGGCCAAGCCATAACCTGATCAGCACCGAGTTCACGCGAGCACATAGCCAGATAAGATCCGCCGTATGCTTTACGGGTGATCAAAGTGATCTTAGGAACGGTAGCTTCGGAATAAGCGTAGAGCATTTTTGCGCCGTGGCGAATGATGCCGCCGTATTCCTGATCCGTGCCCGGCAGGAAGCCCGGTACGTCTACGAGGTTCAGAATAGGAATGTTGAACGCATCGCAGAAGCGGATGAAGCGTGCGGATTTATCAGAAGCGTTGATGTCAAGGCAGCCTGCCATGACAGCCGGCTGGTTGGCGATGATGCCGACGGAACGGCCGTCCATATGTGCAAAAGCGGTGATGATGTTCGTAGCGTAGAAAGGCTGAACTTCATAAAATTCACCGTCATCGACGAGATGGCGGATTACCTGTTTCATATCGTACGGCATATTGGAGTTATCCGGAATGATGGTGTCGAGTTCTTCGTCCATGCGGGCCGGATCATCATTGGTCGGTCTTACAGGAGCATCATCCATGTTGTTGCTGGGCAAAAAGCTCAGCAGATAGCGGATCTGTTCGAGGCAGTCTTCTTCGTTTTCAGCAGCAAAGTGAGCACAGCCGGAAGTGGTGTTGTGAGACATAGCACCGCCGAGTGCTTCAGCCGTAACTTCTTCGCCCGTAACGGATTTGATAACTGCAGGACCGGTGATGAACATCTGGCTGGTGTTTTTAACCATGTAGATGAAGTCCGTCAGAGCCGGGGAGTATACTGCGCCGCCTGCGCACGGTCCCATGATTACGGAAATCTGGGGGATTACGCCGGATGCTTCAGTATTTCTGAGGAAGATTCCGCCGTAGCCGCTCAGTGCGTCAACAGCTTCCTGAATGCGCGCTCCGCCGGAATCGTTGATGCCGATGCACGGTGCGCCCATTTTCAGAGCCATGTCCTGGACTTTCCAGATCTTCTTTGCGTGCATTTCACCCAGGGAACCGCCTTCAACGGTGAAGTCCTGAGCAAAAGCGTAAACGAGACGGCCTTCTACCGTGCCGTAGCCGGTGATAACGCCTTCAGCCGGAAGATCTTTCTTTTCCTGGCCGAAGTTGGTGCAGCGGTGTTTTACAAACTGATCTAATTCAACGAATGTACCTTCATCAAAAAGTTTTTCAATACGTTCGCGAGCAGTCATCTTGCCTTTAGCATGCTGTTTTGCAACGCGCTTGGGGCCGCCTGCCTGCAGAATGTGTTCTCTTTTGGCATTCATGAGGTCAATTCTTTCCTGAACTGTAGCCAAAATTATACCTCCTTAATAAAATCCATGCCTTATTGCAGCTTAATTGATTTGACAGTTAAATAAAGCTAAAGCGGATTATTTTGTTTCGTCTAAACGCTGAGCTAATTCGAGCAGAATGCCGCTAGCTTTCGGATGAACGAAAGCGATGCTGGAGTTGCCTGCACCGTAGCGGGGTTCATTGTCGATCATCTTAACGCCTTTTTCCTGCATTTCAGCAATTGCTTCTTTGATATCGCTTACGTTCAGAGCGATGTGCTGGATGCCTGCATGGCCGCCGTTTTTAGCCAGATATCTAGCGATAGGGCCGTCTTCAGTAGTGGATTCGAGCAGTTCGAGTTCAACTTCGCCGCAGGGAACGAAGCTTACTTTTACGTGCTGGTCGTCGATTACTTCGTCTTCTTTAGTGATTTTGATGCCCAGTTTTTCTTCGTAGAATTTTTTAGCCTGCTGCAGGTCAGGTACAGCAATACCGATATGGTCAACTCTATTGATTTTCATCAGAAAAAACCTCCTGAAAATAATATACTTTTTTATTTGAGCACATTGCGCATGATGGTATTTACCACCGTGTAAGGATCGCTCGCGCGGTCTTCAATCTGCTTGATATACGCGTCGAGTTCGCCCGTCTGAACGATGTGCTTCGTTATATATGAACCGATGGATGCGCTGAGGCGGTCCAGCAGCTCATTTTTAGTTCTCTTATGACGGCGTTCTGCCAATTTGCCGCTGTCTATCAAATATTTTTGATGCTCAGCGATCGTCGCCATCAATTCATTGATGCCTTCGCCTCTGCTTGCCATGACTTTCTTGACAGGCGGCCGCCAGTCGGGCGTAACGCCGTCCAAGTCAAGCATCATGTTCAGCTCGGTGTAAAGCTTGTCCGCACCATCGAGATCTGCCTTGTTGATGGTGAAGATATCGCCGATTTCCAAAATTCCGGCTTTGATAGCCTGAATGTCATCGCCCATGCCCGGTATCAATACGACCATCGTCGTATCGGCCGCTTTGACGATATCGACTTCCGACTGGCCTACGCCGACCGTTTCGACGAGGATTACATCCTTGCCGAATGCGTCCATCGCCTTGATCGCGTCTGCCGTCTTATGCGAGAGTCCGCCGAGGCTGCCGCGCGTGCCCATGCTGCGGATGAACACGCCTTCATCCATGGTGAGGCTGTTCATTCTGATGCGGTCGCCGAGGATTGCACCGCCGGAGAAAGGGCTTGTCGGGTCGATGGCGATGATGCCGACAGTCTTGTCCATATTGCGGTAAGCTCTGGCGAGCTTGTCCGTCAAAGTGGACTTGCCTGCACCCGGAGGGCCGGTAATGCCGAGGACAAAAGCATGGCCTGTATGTGGATACAGTTTTGTCATGATCTTTTCAGCTTCGCTCGTCTCATTTTCAATCGCCGTGATGGCGCGCGTGAGTCCGAGACGGTTGCCGTTTAAAAGCTCTTGAGCTATATCCATAAAAGCACCACCCTTGTATCAAAAATCCTCCTGCCGCAGGCTGAGCCAACGGCAGGAAGACTTGATTTTATTTTGAATCGATACGTAGTTTAATTATGCTTCTTTAACGTGTTCTTTGATGAATTTAACTACATCGCCGGTCGGAGTACCCGGAGTGAATACTGCTGCAATGCCTTCTTTTTCCAGAGTGGGGATATCAGCTTCGGGGATAACGCCGCCGCCGATGATCAGCACGTCTTTCATGCCTTTTTCATGAACGAGGTTTACAACTTTCGGGAACAGATGCAGATGTGCACCGGACAGGATGCTCATAGCGATTACGTTAACGTCTTCCTGCAGTGCTGCTTCAGCGATCTGTTCAGGAGTCTGGCGCAGGCCAGTGTAAATTACTTCAAAGCCAGCGTCGCGAAGTGCGCGTGCTACAACTTTTGCGCCACGGTCATGACCGTCCAAACCCGGTTTTGCTACTAATACTCTAATCATTATTCATTTACCTCCACTATCTTCACTATCAATTAAAGATTAACATGTGCTTCATATTCGCCAAATACTTTGCGCATTACGCCGCAGATTTCGCCGAGAGTTGCATAAGTTTTAACGGCAGCGAGGATATGAGGCATGAGATTTTCGTTTTCGTCTTTGCAGGCAGCTTCAAGGTCAGCCAGAGCAGCTTTAACGGCAGCGTTGTCGCGTTTTGCTTTCATAGCTTCAACTTTAGCTTTCTGTTTTTCACCTACGGAAGCGTCTACGCGCAGCAGGCCTTCAACAGGTTTTTCTTCCATCTGGAATTTGTTGACACCGACGATAGTTCTAGCACCGGATTCAACATCCATCTGCCATTTGTAAGCACTGTCCTGAATTTCTTTCTGGATGTAGCCTTTTTCGATAGCAGATACGGCACCGCCGATTTCGTCGATTTTCTTGATGTATTCCATAGCTTCTGCTTCGATTCTGTTCGTCATAGCTTCTACATAGTAAGAGCCTGCGAGCGGATCGATTACGTCAGCTAAGCCGCTTTCGTAAGCGACGATCTGCTGGGTGCGCAGAGCGATAGTAACGGATTCCTGAGTAGGCAGTGCGAGTGCTTCGTCGCGGGAGTTGGTGTGGAGGGACTGAGTACCGCCCATTACAGCAGCTGCGGTCTGGAGAGCAACACGGATGATGTTGTTGTTCGGCTGCTGAGCAGTCAGCATGGAACCTGCAGTCTGAGTATGGAAGCGCAGTTTCATGGATTTGTCTTTCTTAGCATGGAATCTTTCTTTCATAATCTTAGCCCAGATGCGGCGGGAAGCGCGGAATTTAGCAACTTCTTCGAGCACGTTGTTGTGAGCATTCCAGAAGAAGGACAGACGGCCGGCAAAAGCATCGACATCGAGGCCTGCTTTGATAGCAGCTTCAACGTATGCAATACCGTCAGCGATAGTGAATGCAATTTCCTGAGCAGCAGTGGAGCCTGCTTCACGGATGTGGTAGCCGGAGATGGAGATAGTGTTCCATTTCGGTACATTCTTGGAGCAGTATTCAAAGATGTTGGTGATGAGGCGCATGGAAGGACGCGGCGGGAAGATGTAAGTTCCGCGTGCTGCGTATTCCTTCAGGATATCGTTCTGAATCGTGCCTTTGAGCTGGTCAGCAGGTACGCCCTGTTTTTCAGCAACAGCGATGTACATAGCGAGCAGGACGGATGCAGGAGCGTTGATCGTCATGGAAGTGGAAACTTTGCCGAGGTCGATTTTGTCGAACAGGATTTCCATATCAGCCAGGGAGTCGATAGCAACGCCGACTTTACCAACTTCACCTTCGGAGATGTCGTCAGTGGAGTCATAGCCGATCTGCGTCGGAAGATCGAATGCGCAGGAAAGGCCGGTAGCACCGGATTCGATCAGGTAACGATAGCGTTTGTTGGATTCTTCAGCAGTGGAGAAGCCAGCGTACATACGCATGGTCCAGAAGCGGCCGCGATACATAGTCGGCTGTACGCCGCGGGTGTAAGGATACACGCCGGGGAAGCTGATTTCATCAGCATAATCGGTATCTTTGATATCGATCGGAGTGTACAGACGCTGTTCAGGCAGATGCGGGCGTTCCGGGAATTTCGCAATTGCTTTTTCTACATTGGCATTGTAGGAAGCAAGTTCAGCTTGGATTTTTTCGTGTTCATTGCTAATGTGTAAATTTCCTCCCTAAAAAGGTATATATTTATATATTTTTTAAGCTTTGGTAACATGCCGGCAGCCGCTTGAGCACCGCGAGAATACCTTCAGCTAGGCTTTTCAGGCGGCTTTGAGGCTCAAGGCGGCATCAGCACATCGATTTATATTGCCTGTATGCAGTTTTTCACCGTCGGGGCGAAACCGATTATTTCAGTTTCATAGAACCCGTTTCGAGGAATCTTTCATGCCAGGATAAAGCTTCTTTGAGAATATGCGGAGTCTGTGCGTGTTTCGTAGCAAATTCTGCTCTTTCCAGATAGTCCATCAGCATGGGTTTGTAATCGGGATGAGCGCATTTGTTGATGACTTCACGCGCACGTTCGCGCGGGCAGAGGCCGCGCAGGTCAGCCAAGCCCTGTTCTGTGCAGATGATGTCGACATCATGCGTAGCATGGTCGATGTGCGAGCAGAACGGAACGATGGAAGAAATCAGGCCGCCCTTAGCAGTGGAGCCGGTGAAGAAGCAGGTCAGGTAAGCGTTGCGGGCGAAGTCGCCGGAGCCGCCGATGCCGTTCATCATCTTCGTGCCCATTACATGGGTGGAGTTTACATTGCCGTAGATATCGCATTCGATAGCGGTATTCATGGCAATTACGCCGATTCTTCTAACGACTTCAGGGCTGTTGGAAATTTCCTGAGGACGCAGCAGAATGTGTTTTCTGTATTCTTTGATGTTTTCATAGAAACGCTTGAGTCCGTCAGGTGAAGGAGACAGAGCCGTGCCGGATGCAAAGTTCAGCTTGCCTGCGTCGATCAGGTCGAACATGCCGTCCTGGATGACTTCCGTATAAACGGAAAGATCTTTAAGATCGGAATCGATAAAGCCGCTGATTACAGCATTAGCAACGTTGCCTACGCCGGACTGCAAAGGCAGCAGGTTTTTGGGCATATGTCCTTTTTTAACTTCGTCCTGGAGAAGGTCGAGAATGTAGCCGGACATCTTGTGGTCGTCTTCGCTGATAGCGCCGAACGGGCGGGTCTTGTCGGTGATATCGCAGGGAACGATACATTTGATCTTTTCGGGACTGCACGGTATGTACGGAGTGCCGATGCGATCGTTTGCCTTTACGATAGGAATCGGAAGACGGTGCGGCGGATCGAGAGGAACGTATACATCGTGCATACCTTCCAGTTCCAGCGGCTGAGTCGTGTTTACTTCCACGATTACGATGTCAGCCTGCTGTACGTAGGATGCGGTATTGCCCATCGAAGTGGTCGGCACGATGTTGCCTTCTTCAGTGATGGCACATGCTTCTACGATAGCCACATCAAGATGACCCCAGAAGCCGTAGCGCACATTCTGTCCCGATTCGCTCAGGTGGAGGTCGCTGTAAGCGATTTCGCCGGAGTTGATGGCTTTTCTAACGAGTTTGTTCGTCTGGTAAGGCATGCGTTTGCCGATACCGTGAACTTCGCACAGAGCCTGATCAAGTTCAGGACCTACAGATGCGCCTGTAAACAGATTGATTTTAAACGGGGTCTTCTTCATGCGTTCAGCCAAAGCCAAAGGCACTGCTTTAGGATAGCCGGACGGTGTAAATCCGCTTGTACCTACATTCATGCCCGGTTTGATCAATTCAGCAGCTTCTTCTGCAGTCGTGATTTTTGCCTGCAGTGCTTTATTGCGCACGCGATCTAAAATGTCGATCATTAAAGATCTTCCTCCTTAACTAATTGTGTTTATTGCATTGCGTCATGTTACATTATATCATTCTATCAAGCGATAATCAAAGATTATTATAGGATAGACAGTAATAATTGTTTGTTCAAAAAATTTTATTACGTGATAAATAGAACTGAGATAATAAGGTTGGCGCAGTTCGCTCGCTATAGGGGAGGACTC
>CATYZV010000071.1 GCA_958415865.1 uncultured Selenomonadaceae bacterium | reverse complement strand
TCCACATTCGTGCTATTATATAGTCATTCAGGTTCAGAACTCAATTAAAATCATGTCTAAGTCCTCCCCTTAATGTGTGGAAGATTATAATATGTTTTAGTTTGATCTCAGCACTGATAAATAATACCCTAAGGAGGATTTCTACAATGGCAACAGGAACAGTTAAATGGTTCAATTCTGGTAAAGGTTACGGCTTCATCACTAACGATGACGGATCCGGCGATTTATTCGTTCATTTCTCCGCTATCAACGCTGAAGGCTTCAAAACCCTCGAAGAAGGCCAGAAAGTAACTTTCGATACAGAAGCAGACAGCCGCGATGCCAGCAAGCTGCGTGCAGTTAATGTTACGGTTGTAAAATAATTTTTATTTTACCTAGGCAGACAACAAAGCTCAAGAGCACTATGCTCTTGAGCTTTTTGCATTTCAAATATAAATTTTGAACAGCGCAGCTTTAAAGACATTAGCAAGTTCAACGTGAATTCCGGTTTTGTGAGCTTCACCGGGATAAAAAATCAGCATATCGCCGTAGCGCGTCAAGCGGTTTATGCTGTCGGGTCGATCCTCTTCCAGCATGACGATATCGTCCCGCCGATCGTAATGGTATGATTTGAGCGTATGCGCTTCTTTCATATCGATGCGCTCCTGCCCTCTCATCAGGATGTAGATATCTATGTGATGGCGGTGCGACTGCCAGTAGCGTTCATCTGCAATCTGTGTTTCGTACTCGTCTATGCGCAGGCTGACATCTTCTCTGCCGGTTTCATAATTGCCCGGCGGATAGTTGATCAAGTCATGTTCTTTAAAATAGCGCAGGCAGTAGCCGACCGCTTCGCTGCCTATAAAGTACTTTATGCTATTTTCATTATCTATATTATCCCTGAACAAACGGCTCACTTCCTTTCATTTCCTAACATTTTCCATTATAAAATAAAACAGCGGCCTCAGTAAAAAGATTACTGTCAGCCGCTGTTTTATTTTTACAAAAATCGTTTATTCGTACAGATCTGTATTTGTTCTCGTAGCAACTAAACGTGCCTTGGCACGCGCCAGTGCAGCGCGAGCGCGGATAGCATCGATATCGCGATGACTTGCCGGGTCCTTGTGGAACTTTTCCAGCAGCTTATGAGCGCGGGCATACGCCTGTTTTGCTCTGTTGACATCGATTTCTATCGGCATTTCAGCTGCGCTTGCCAGCACGACAATCTTGTCGGGCTGTACTTCTATGAAGCCGCCGCTGACAGCGATGAGATTTTCCGTACCGTCGATGATCGCACGCATAGCGTGCGGATAAAGACCTGCCAGAAGCGGTGCATGCTTGGGCAGAATACCCAAATCGCCCGCAATAGAGCGCACGATCAGCATGTCGACATCGGCAGAATACACGATTTTATTCGGAGAAATAATTTCCAGCTTTACTTTATCAGCCATGAATTATCCCTCCTTCTTCATTTTTTCAGCCTTTTCAACTACTTCGTCTATTGTACCAACCATGTAGAAGGCACTTTCCGGCAGATCGTCGTATTTGCCTGCCAGAATTTCCTTAAAACCGCGGATGGTTTCCTTGAGCGGCACGTATTTACCGGGCATATCGTTGAACTGTTCGGCAACGAAGAACGGCTGAGACAGGAATCTCTGAATTCTGCGTGCTCTAGCTACAGTCTGCTTATCTTCGTCAGAGAGTTCTTCCATGCCGAGGATAGCGATGATATCCTGCAGGTCGTTGTACTTCTGCAGAATCTTCTGCACGCCGCGCGCTACTTCATAATGTTCCTGACCGATGATATTCGGGTCGAGGATACGGGAAGTGGAATCGAGCGGATCAACTGCAGGATAAATACCTAATTCAGCGATCTGACGAGACAGAACCGTAGTTGCATCCAGATGCGTAAATGTAGCAGCCGGAGCAGGGTCAGTCAAGTCATCGGCAGGTACGTATACTGCCTGAACTGACGTGATGGAGCCTTCTTTGGTGGAAGTGATACGTTCCTGGAGCTTGCCGACATCAGTTGCCAGCGTAGGCTGGTAACCAACGGCTGACGGCATACGGCCGAGCAGTGCGGAAACTTCCGAGCCTGCCTGAATGAAGCGGAAGATATTATCGATGAACAGCAGCACGTTCTGTTTCTGTACATCGCGGAAGTATTCTGCCATGGTCAGACCCGTCAGAGCTACGCGCATACGTGCTCCTGGCGGTTCGTTCATCTGGCCGTAAACGAGTGCTGTCTTGTTGATAACGCCAGATTCGGTCATTTCGTTCCAGAGGTCATTGCCTTCACGGGTACGTTCGCCGACACCGGAGAATACGGAATAGCCGCCGTGTTCAGTTGCGATGTTATGGATGAGTTCCATGATCAGGACGGTCTTGCCTACGCCGGCACCGCCGAACAGACCGGTTTTACCGCCGCGGGAATACGGAGCGATGAGGTCGACGACCTTGATGCCTGTTTCGAGAATCTGCGTGGATGTCTGCTGATCTTCAAATTTAGGCGGATTGCGGTGAATGGGCCAAAATTCCTTATTGCCTACAGGCGCGGGATTGTGATCAACCGTCTGGCCGAGCACGTTGAATACGCGACCCAGTGTTTCTTCGCCTACCGGTACTTTGATAGGAGCACCGGTATCTACAGCTTCCATGCCGCGGGTCAGGCCGTCAGTAGAGCTCATAGCGATGCAGCGCGTAACGTTGTCGCCGAGGTGCTGCATTACTTCTACGACGAGGTCGATGTCGATATCGCCGGATTTGCCCTTGATGGTTACTGCGTTCAAAATACTCGGCAGTGATTCTGCCGGGAATTCTATGTCAACAACAGGCCCGATGACCTGCACAATTTTACCTTTTGTTGTTGCCAATTAGATGAAACCTCCTTACTTCAATGCTTCAGCACCGCCCACGATTTCCGAAATTTCGCGGGTGATGTTAGCTTGACGTACTTTATTGTAATGCAAATCAAGTTTCGAGATGAGATCTGCCGCATTGTCAGTTGCGCTGCTCATCGCGTTCATACGTGAACTCAGCTCGCTTGCTGCTGCCTGCAGCAGTGCCGCGTAAATGGTAGTGATGATGTACTGCGGCAGCAGGTAGCCGAGCACTTCTTCAGGTGAAGGCTCGTAAATATATTCAGCAGCAGGGCCGGTCTGGGAGGAATCAGGTGCTGTAAACGGCAGCAGTTTAATTGTCTTGGGCACGGCAGACAGAGCTGATACGAACTGTGTATAAACGAGATACACTTCTTTGTATACACCCTTGGTGAACAAGTCCATCAGCTCAATTGATATCTGGCGAGCATTGTCGTAACTGGGCTTTTCCGTAAAGCCGGTGTACGATTTCACGACTTCGTAGCCACGCGTCTTGAAATATTCATTGGCACGGCGGCCGACCGTCAGCATCGACACTTCATTCTTGCTTTGCACATGAGCCAGCGTTTCTTTAAACACATTGCTGGCATAAGCACCGGCAAGGCCCTTGTCTGAAGCCAAAACGATATAGAGCGTTTTGCCTTCTTCACGTACTTCAAGCAGAGGATGGGAAAAAGTTCCCGCATTAGAGGCTACATCGGCAATGACCTCACGCATCTTTTCTGCATAAGGCTTATTGGAAACAGCCGCTTCTTCAGCGCGGCGCAGTCGTGCAGCAGCGACCATTTTCATGGCTTTGGTGATCTGCTGAGTATTCGTTACGCTTTTTTTTCTGCGGCGTATATCCTGTAAACTAGCCAATTAAATCACCTCGCTGCTTATTTATATGAATATGTGGATTTGAATTCTTCAATAGCTTTGTTGATCGAATCTTCCAGAGCATCGTCCAATTTCTTCTGTTCAGCGATCTTCTTGCCAATTTCAGGATGATTGCTGTTCATGAACTTGAGGAAGTCATTCTGGAATGTTACGACTTTTTCTACCGGAACATCGCTTAGGAAGCCACGGACAGACGTGTAGATCTGGAGTACCTGATCTTGAACGCTGAGCGGAGAGTACTGACCCTGTTTTAAGGTTTCTACCATGCGCACGCCGCGGTCGAGCTGTTCCTTCGTATCTTTATCGAGGTCGGAGCCGAACTGAGCGAATGCAGCCAATTCGCGGTACTGCGCCAATTCCAGACGCATTTTGCCCGCTACCTGCTTCATAGCTTTGATCTGTGCACTGCCGCCTACACGGGATACGGACAGGCCTACGTCGATAGCCGGGCGGATACCGGAATGGAAGGCTTCCGTCTGGAGCATGATCTGACCATCGGTGATGGAGATTACGTTCGTAGGAATGTAGCCTGCGATATCGCCTGCCAGCGTTTCGATGATAGGCAGTGCCGTGATAGAGCCTCCGCCGAGTTCATCGCTGAGTTTTGCAGCGCGTTCGAGCAGACGGGAATGTAAGTAGAATACGTCGCCCGGATATGCTTCACGTCCGGGTGGTCTGCGCAGGAGCAAGCTCATTGCGCGGTATGCAGTAGCGTGCTTAGAAAGGTCATCGTATACGCACAGCACGTGTTTGCCCTGATACATGAATTCTTCTGCCATAGCAACACCGGAGTACGGAGCCATGTACAGAAGCGGTGCACTGTCAGCGGCCGTAGCTGCAACGACGATGGTGTAATCCATTGCGCCGTGATCTTCAAAAGTTTTAACAACGCGTGCTACCGTGGAAGCTTTCTGACCGATAGCTACGTAAATGCAGATACAGTTCTGGCCTTTCTGGTTCAAAATCGTATCTACAGCGATAGCCGTCTTGCCTGTGCCGCGGTCGCCGATGATCAATTCACGCTGTCCGCGTCCGATAGGAACGAGGCCGTCGATTGCCTTGATACCGGTCTGCAGCGGTTCTTTAACTGATTTTCTGTCAGCGATACCGGGAGCCGGATATTCGATAGGACGGGTCTTGGTAGTATTGATAGCACCTTTGCCGTCGATCGGGCGGCCCAGAGCATCAACTACACGGCCGATCATAGCGTCGCCTACAGGGACCTGCATGATCTTGCCCGTGCGCTTAACCGTGTCGCCTTCTTTTATTTTCGTGTCGTCGCCCAGCAAAACAGCGCCGACATTGTCCTGTTCAAGGTTCAGGACCATACCGTATATATCATTGCCAAAGTCAAGCAATTCGCCTGACATAGCCTTATCCAAACCGTGAATATGAGCTATACCATCACCGATTTCAATAACAGTACCCACATCATCAACGTTTAAATCAACATTGTAATTCTTAATCTGATTTTTGATAATGGCTGTTATTTCTTCTGGATTCATTTTCATAACGACTCTGTCACCCCACTTAAATAACTTGATTTGCCATTAACTGCTTTTCCAAAGATTTTATCTGGCTAGTTACACTGCCGTCAATTAATCTATCACCCATTTTTACGACTACGCCGCCGATGATAGACGGATCAATATGAGTTTTTAGCTGAATGTCCTTGCCAGTAATCGCTTTCAGTTTTGCAGTTAAAGCTGTCTGCTGTTTTTGGTCCAGGGCACTAGCCGTTGTAACATAAGCTACAACGATATTGCGTGCCTGATTAGACAGAGCTTCATATTCACCGACAATTTCTTCGATCAGGGAGATGCGGTGCTTGTCAATCAAGAGCATCATGAAATTGTGCACTGATTTTGCCGCTTCATCGCCCAAAACCTTATTTAGCAGTTGTTTCTTATCCGACGGCTGCACCTGAGGATTGTCCAAGAAAGATTTAAGCAGCGGCTGAGTTGCAAACAGCTTTTTAATTTCCGTCAGCTGCCTGCCGTATTCCACCAGCTTATCTTCTTCTTGAGCCAGCTCAAACATTGCCACGGCGTATTTTTTTGCTAACTGTAAATTCAGCATGGCAATTCACCTATTTTATCTTTGTCCAGCTTGTCAATGAAATCGCTGACCATTTTTTCATTGGCTTTGTTGTCCATATTGGCAGCGACAATCTTCGATGCAGCCTGCATGGACAGAGCTACCATTTCACTGCGCAGCTGAGCTGCAGCCAGCTGGCGTTCGCGTTCGATATCCGCCTTGGCAGCTTTGCGCATCTGTTCGATTTCGCGCTTTGTTTCCGCCACCTGAGCATCGCGTTCTTCCTGAGCGCGGCGTTCAGCCTTGTCAACGATTTCCTGTGCTTTAAGCCGGGCATCAGCCAGCTGCTTGTGATAATCTTCCAGCAGCTGCTTTGCTTTTTGTTCATCCGCTTCTGCGGCATTGATGCTGCTTGCGATTTTATCTTCGCGCGCTTTGAGCATCTTTACGATCGGCTTATACGCTACGATCTTCAATATCAATACAAGTATGAGGAAGTTGAGGATCTGCGCCACAAGCGTCATATTGATATCAATCAATTTACTGCCCCCTTGTGCATTGCATTTGAGATTTCATCAAATCAGAGCAGCGGATTTGCAAAGATCATGATCAGAGCCAATACCAGCGTGATGATAGGCATTGCTTCGATCAAGCCTACGGAAATCAAAGTGTTCATGAACAGATCGTTTTTAGCTTCCGGCTGGCGTGCAATGCCTTCGATGAATTTAGACGTAACCAGACCATCACCGATGCCGGCACCGATTGCTGCAAGACCCATCATGATACCTACACCGATTAAAGATGCCATTGCGATAATTGCGTTTTCCATAAGAGTAAATCCTCCTTAAATTAAGTAAAAATTTGATTAATGTTTATCGTCTTTCATAGCACTGGCTAAGTAAGACATTGAGAGCATTGTGAATATAAATGCCTGTACAGCACCGATGAACAAGCTGAATGCCAGCCAGATTACACTCGGTATCGGCATCCATATCGGCACGAGCTTGAGCAGGATTATTATTAGAATTTCCCCTGCCAGAATGTTGCCGAATAGACGGAAAGCAAGCGTGATCGGCTTTGCAATTTCCTCGATCATGTTGATGATGACAAACGGCGCAATAGGCTGGAAGAAGTGCTTAATGTAGCCAAATCCCTTGTAGAACAAGCCCAGGATGTGCAGCATCACAACTACCAGCAGTGCCAAGCCCAGTGTCGTATTCAAATCGTTCGTCGGCGATGTCATGCCCGGGAACAGACCCAGCCAGTTTGACACCAGCAGGAACAAGAACAGCGAAATCAGAAACGGAGCTGCCAGATAACCGCGTCTGCCGATCGTTTCGCCCGTCTGAGCATTGAGCCACTCGATGACAATTTCAACCACGTTCTGCCATCCTGACGGTACGAGCTTTAAATTGCGCGTCGCCAAAAATGCAATGATGATGACGATTGCCATCGTCAGCCACGTCATTTCCAGCGTCTCGATGTTGAAGCTCATGCCGGCCCAGTTGACAACTTCGCGCGCGCCGATCGCATGCGACGGATGCGTCAAGTTGAAATTCATGCCAGCCAGAGAGACTACTTCATTTACACCAGCTTCAGTCATTTTTTCCACTGCCGCTTATAGTGTCCATAAGTAACAGTGTCCTCACCTCTCTTCATTATAAGAATTTAAGATCATAAGCTGCCGCCGGAAAACTTCCGGTATTATATAGATATAATATTTATATAATTTATCCATATATAAATATTATTCCATATTCTTGCGGTAAACGAATATGCACAGATTGATTATGTACAGCGCAAAC
The DNA here is from genome assembly GCA_958415865.1 of uncultured Selenomonadaceae bacterium. GTDB lineage: Bacteria > Bacillota > Negativicutes > Selenomonadales > Selenomonadaceae > Megamonas. The sequence continues at coordinate 442 of CATYZV010000071.1, read as the reverse complement.
GCGATGAGAAAACCGCCCGCCGCTGTCAAAAACAGTTCACCCGACTGCTGCAGTGCTGCATACAGCAGAATGAACACCATAATAAAGCGCATCACCATGCCGAGCCACATCTGCATTTTCGCTTTTCCGACTCCCAAATTAGAAGCCTTCCAAGTACGGTAGATCATAGTCCATGCACATATGCCGGCAAGAAGATAGCCTGCCACAATCCCCGTAATCAAATACGCTCTGTCATAGGCAGCAAGAAACACGCCTGCAAACACCGTTACAGCCAAAAGCTGCTTGAGCATTGATCTGCCGCGCGCAGATAGAAACTCTGTCAAAAATTCTTTCATACGTTTACCGTTCTCCAACAGATAGCATAACACCATCTCAACAGCCAGATAATATTATACCATCTTTAGCAAAATATGCCATGCTTGAATCTCACATTATATATTAT
>CATYZV010000070.1 GCA_958415865.1 uncultured Selenomonadaceae bacterium | reverse complement strand
GATACGATTCACTGCTGCGCTATCACAATAGCGAATGGCTCAACATCTGGAATGCGGCAGGTGCCTATTGCCACGCTCTGCGCGGCGATACGGAGCATATACCGGAACTATTTGCCCGGCACCGTCTTTGCACCGTCAATATGCTTGCACCGTGCAGGCCTATGATGGAGATGATCGACAATCAGGTGTATCTAGCCCAAGGGGATTATGCCAAAGTTATAGGGCGCAGCGCGGAGCTGCTCGCCCTCTGCGGTAAAATGCACTACGCATTAGTCGAGCTGTACATCCGCATCCAGACCGCAGCGGCCTATGAAAAACTACGTAAAAGCAAAGAAGCCTGCGCTTGGCTGGCACAGGCATTATCCGATGCCGCTTTAGACGGATTCATCCTGCCGTTTGCCGAAAACTACAGCTATATCAAGCCTATTTTAATGAAGCAATCCTCCGGCAGTTTTATAGCCCGGATAATCGAATTAGGCGAGGCGATGCAGCAGCGCATACAAAATATCCGCCCGGCATTTTTAGTCGCCTTGACTAAGCGGGAATACAGTATTGTGAAACTGATTGCCCTGCGCCTCAGCAACAAGGAAATAGGGCAAAGGCTGTTTTTATCTGAAGGCAGCGTCAAGCAGTATGTAAATCAGATATACGCCAAACTCCATATCGAAGGCAGCACACGCATAAAGAGAAAGCAGCTGGAAAAACTGCTCGCGGATAAAAACTAACCTTTAGTTAATGTTTATATAAGAAAATCCACCGTACAATATTATTAGTAGGGTGGATTTTTTATGTAATTGTATTTTAATGATAAAAATGAGGAGGCTAGTCATATGAAAGAAAACATTTCCTTTTTGGCAGCTGTATTAATATTCTTATTCTGCCTGTCCTGCTCTGCCTGCGGAGGGATGAAAGCGCAGCTCTCTCCCCAAAATGACCCCAATGAAGGCTTGGGAGGCGGAGGATATAACGAAGATGCAGTCAATGATTTCAGCGATTATGAAGGCATATGGCTGGGCGCGGAGAGTAACAAATACGATTCTCTGGAAATAGATGAAGAAGGCAGCTGGACGCTTTATTTAAGCGGCAATGCCGTGGATTACGGCTATCTGCGCTATGAGCCGGAGTGGGAAGCCGTCTACGCCTACAGCAGCCGAGATGATTCCGGCAGCCGCCTTGAACTGCAAGGTGAACGGCTCTACAGCACAGCTTACGGCTATTTCAATCGCGGCGAGGAAATGGAATATCTCTACTATGAAGACGGCAGCCGCCGGCTCACCGAAGATGATGAAACCGGCCCGCCTGATTATCCTGAATACAGCCAAGCTGAGCAGACTTCTTATTACAGCTGGGATTCCGAGCTATGCCAGCGCAATGTCATCGAGTTTGAGGGTGTATGGTATTACGACGGCGATCTCTCTGCCGAAACCTACATCGTGATAGACGATTCCGGGAATTGGAGCTATTACCAGCGCGCTCCGGGTGCCGAGCCAGCCGAGATGGACTGCGGCATCTTCACCTATTCCACACATGAAACAAGCGTTTATTACGCCGATTCCACCGAATACGACGGAGTGTCCTACAGGGTATTTGAATTTGATGACGATATTCTGATCTGGGGCGATGAAGGTCCTTACTACCGAATGGAATGACAAAAGAAAGGGATGACGACGATGATGAAATGCTTAAAGAAAAATTTTTCATTTGTGCTGACAATAGTTCTCTGCCTCAGCCTGACAGCCTGCAGCGGCTCCAAAAGCTCCGGCAACAACACTGCCGGAGATGACTGGCGCACGTCCGGCATAGTCGTTTCCGGCGGCACTATCACCCATGACGGCGAAAGCGTCAATGTACTGGTTACGGTGAGCGAAAGCAGCGCGGCATTTTATAGGAATCAGCCTGAGCAAGTATTATTTGACAGTGTATCTTTTCCTTTCAACATCCCTGATGCGGAGCATTCTTTTAAAGGCATTGACTTCGATGATATAAACGGCGACGATGAAAGTGATGTACGAGTCAATTTCAGCCACAAAAACGGCGATACCACAGAGCTGATTTGGATATGGGACCCGGCAGAACGCTACGTGTTCCGCGAGGATCTCTCCAGTATAACCATCAGCGGCGGCACGCTTGACGATTATGTAGGCATATGGGAATATCAAGGAGAAAATCTTTGGCTCAAAATCCACGATGATGCCACTTGGGAATTTGTCAATGACCAAGAAGACGTGCTGGAATACGGCACACTATGGATAGATAAAGACGGCATTACGCTGCACTTTGACGGCAGCGGCGATGTACTGGAGCTTTACCGCACGGTGAGCGGCGATCTTATTGACACTGAGAACAACGGCACACTCCTGCCTGTGGAAGCTATTCAACCGAAAAGGCCTTATTGAGGAGTGATGAAGCATGACCGATGCTGAATTATCAAAAAAACTAGGCCGCTATCAATCACTTGAAAGCCTCGGCCTACTGGGCGGCATTATCTGCATTATAGCCGCCTGCCTGTTCGCCTTTTTGCTCTACGATATAATCATCCTAAGCGTCCTTTCCTTTATGGGAACAGCCTTTTTCTTACTGATAGCACTGCCCGCCAAAAAGAAGAAAAAAACTCTCATGCAAGAACAGCTAGGCGGCTATTTTAGCGCAGAGCTGACGAGATTTTTCGGACCCGAACCCGACGCGCCCGAACTGCCGATAAACGAATCATTCCTAAAAAACAGTAATTTAATATGCCTTGAATGGACAAAAGGCAGCGCAGCGGACTTTCACGAAGGCATATATAACGGCCTGAAGTTCTCCGCTGCCAATGTAGAACTGAGCCGCACCGTAGAAGAACGCACCGGGCCCCGCGAAGACGACTGGATGACCCGCAGCGAGACACTCTTTCGCGGCATCGTCCTGCGCTGTAAAAATATCTGCAATCCGGCACTGCAAATCACCTTAAACGAACGATTTCAAAAACGCACCGAAAACGATATAACCGACCCTGCCGTTTTTCAACGCCATTTCACCATACACAGTACAGACGGCAGGCACACAGATGAATTAACAACACAAGCACTGCGCAAGCTAATACAAAAGCTAGAAACCTTCGCCCGCGGCAGAGTACGCGGATTAAGCCTAAAAGACGGTTCCATCACACTGGCACTTGAAACGAGATACATCTTTGCCAACATCCCCGCCAGCCACGACCTCCGAGACATCAACGGCATACGCAGATGCTTCACAGCCTCACTGACAGGCATAGCAAATCTATTGGATTTATTAAAAAACAGCCCCGCCCTAACCACTAACAACTAACCACTAATCACTAACAACTAGCCACTGACCACTGATTACTAACCACTAACCGCTAAAACAAAAGAGGTGAACGCTATGCCCCTCTGGCTGGCTGTGCTCCTGCTGCTCATTGCGCTGGGCGGAATCTCTTTAGCTTACAGATACCTGCCCGAAAACAGCATATTGCAAATACTCTGCCTCATCGCCTGCGCTCTGACGGCAATAGCCTGCACTATCTACATCGCGCTGACCGTTTTATTTATCAATGCCGTCAGCAGCCGTCCGCCTTCACTATAATGGAAAAAGGTTTTTGAAAAGGAACTATCTATGAATATCTTCATAAAAAGCGAGATTATCAATTTACCCTTGGCAAAAGATAATCTCGCTTTTTTATTGCTTAAAGGCTCCGCCTAAACCGCCAAATGCTCAAGCTCAAGGAGCAGACGGAAAAGCAGAGCAGAAATATAGCCTGTGTATACATATATTCCATGGTCAGCCCTTTTAAAAAGATACCGCGTGCAATCTCTATATAATGCGTCATAGGCAGTGCCGCGCTGAGCCAATAAAATATTTTCGGCATGGACAGGCGCGGAAAGACGAAGCCCGATAATAATATGCTGGGCAGCAGGATGAAGAATGACATCTGCATTGCCTGCATTTGGTTCTGGGCTATGGTGGAGATGAAGATGCCCAAGGATAACGTCGCCAGCATGAACAATGTGCTCAGCGCGTAAAATAAGATGATGCTGCCTTCAAAGGGCACGCCGAATATCAGCCTGCCGAGGATGATGGCGATGGTGATCTGCACGTAGCCGATGAAGATGTACGGCACTATCTTTCCTATCATCAGCTCTATGGGCTGAAGCGGGGTAACCATCAGCTGTTCCAGCGTCCCTTCCTCGCGCTCGCGCACTATGGATATGCCTGCTACCAGCACCAAAGTCATCGTCAAGACAATGCCGATGATGCCCGGCACTATATTGTAGACGCTGACGAAGTCGAAATTGTACCACGGGCGGATGCGCAGATCGTATCCACCTGTCTGCTGTACCTGTAATTGTGCCGATGCCTTTTGTACGGCGAGCTGCGCCGTGCTGATGGCTGAATTTGCCGATGAAGTATCGCTGCCGTCCACAATCAGCTGAATCTGCGCCGGGCGGCCGCGCTTGATATCGCGCACCATGTCAGCGGGAAATACTATGCCCGCCACTGCATCGCCTGAAGCTATGCGGCTGTTCAGCTCATCTAGGTTAGAAACCCTGTACTTTATATCGTAATAACCTGTGGCAGTGAGTACATTCAAAAGCTCGCGGCTCTCTTCCTGATTACATTCATCCAAAACCGCTGTCGGCATATGCTTTACATCTGTGTCGATAGCAAAGCCGAATATGGTCAGCTGGACGATGGGCAGCAGTATCAAGAGGCGCAGCATCGTCGTATCGCGCCTTATTTGAATGAATTCCTTGTAGAGCATTGCTGCTATTCTCTTAATCATGATTGATCTGCCCCCTGACCAGCATGGCGAAAACTTCATTGAGCGAGCCGCCTTTATCCTTGTCGGGCAATAGAGCCATCAGCTCATCGGGCGTGCCGTTCGCCAGCAGGCTGCCCTGATGCAGAAAGCCCAGCTCATCGCACAGTTTCGCTTCCTCCATGAAATGTGTTACGACCACTATCGTCATGCCCTGCGCCGCCATGTTCTCAATCAGCTGCCAAAAATCTCGGCGGGCACGCGGGTCGGCACCGCTCGTCGCCTCGTCGAGAAAGAGCAGCTTGGGCGAGTGCATCACTGCGCAGCCCAAGGCGAGCCTCTGCCGCCAGCCGCCCGGCAATAGGCGCACCAATCTGTCCTTAATGCTCTCAAGCCCTGCCGAGGCGATGACGGATGCCATTTTCTCCGCTACCGTTTCTTCAGGCACGCCGTACAGTCCGGCATAGAACTTTATATTCTCCGCCGCCGTGAGATTCTTATACAGAGAAAACTTCTGCGACATGTAGCCGACCTGACGGCGCACTGCCAGCATCTGCGCACTAGATGCCTGTGATATGTCGCATCCCATGACTTCAATAAAGCCCGATGTCGGAGCCAAAAGTCCGCAGAGCATCCGTATTGTCGTGCTCTTGCCCGAACCGTTGGAGCCGAGCAGCCCGTATATGCAGCCCTCTTTTATCTGCAAAGACAGCTTATTGACCGCCGTAAAGCTGCCGAATTTCTTAGTTAAATCTTTCGTATGCACAGCATATTTCATATATCATCATCCGCCGTCAATTCAAAATACAAATCCTCCATGTTTTCAGCACGCATCTTCAAATTGTGCAAGCTGTCATGCACCAAAATACGGCCTTTATCCAGCAGCATGACTTCACGGCAGTATTCCGTCTCATCGAAATACGGCGTAGCAACGGCCACTGCTGTTCCCTTTTCATTCAAAGACGAAATCAGCTCCCATAGTTCTTGGCGCGATACCGGGTCCACACCGGTAGACGGCTCATCCAAGAGCAGCACGGCAGGTGAATGAATTATCGCCGCCGCCAATGCCATTTTCTGCTTCATACCGCCTGAGAGCCTGCCGGCAAGCCTATCCTTGAAGCGGTACAGACCGACAAACTGCAAAATTTCATCTCTGTACTCAGCGGCGTATTTTTCCTCCATGCCGTAGAGATTACAGGCGAATTTCAGATTTTCCTCGATGGACAGCCCTGTATACCAGCTGAACGCCTGTGCCATATAGCCCACCTGCTGCCTCGATTTCTTCACATCCTGCCCGTTGACTGTTATAATGCCTTCATCCGGCTGCAATAATCCTGCCGCCAGGCGCAGCAGCGTGCTCTTGCCTGCTCCGTCCGAACCGGCTATGCAGAGCATACCGCCTGCATCGAGATGCCAGCTGCATTCGTGCAGTGCCGCCAAGCCTTCAAAGCTCTTTTGCACCTTTTCCATAGCGACTGCTTTTGCTCTATCACTCATCGAATACCACATCCACCGGCATTCCTGCCCTCAATTTTTTCTCGCTGTTGTCGATCTGAATCTTCACGGCAAATACGAGATTGGCGCGCTCGCGCTGTGTGATGCTCTGGCGCGGCGTGTACTCTGCTTCATCTCTTATCTCTATAACTTTGCCGTTAAAAGTCATATCCGGGAATGAATCCACGCTGAGTTTAACACTCTGCCCCAGATATACCCTGCCCAAGTCAGCAGTCGCTATATAGACTTTCGTCCAGCAGTCATCCGGGTCAGATAATGTCAGCACTGACTGCCCCACGTTAATTAATTCATTGTTTTCAAAATTTTTGCTTATGACCACGCCGTCTGCCGGGCTGTAGAGCTTCGTATCCTCAAGCAGATTCTGATTAGCCTTTGCCGCCTGTATCAGCCTGTTCACTTCAGCACGCTGCTGAGCGATCTGATCTTCACGCGTTCCGGCCTGCAATAATTCATAATTTGCCACAGCTGCCGTATAGCTCTGCTGTGCCGCATCGTGCTGCTGGCGTGCGTCATCTACTGACTGCCTGCTGACACCGCCGACGCTGTACAGCTCTTGAGCGCGCCTCAGATCCAAAGCTGCCTTGTCGAGCACGGTTTTCTTTTCCTGAGCCTGTGCCTGAGCCATGACGAGTTCTTCATTTCTTGAACCCTTTTCCAAGTCGACGAGCTTTGCCTGAGCTGCCTCTACAGCCAGCCAATCGCTGTCATTAGACAAAGCTAAATCTTCGCGCTCAATCTCGCAGATGAGGCTGCCTTCTTCCAGCACATCGCCCTCTTTTATAGACAGCCCTCGTATATAGCCGTTGAGCCGCGGAGACGCTTCATACTTCGTCATCTCTATCGTGCTGGAAGCCGTCAGGCGGCTGTCCTTGCCATGCAGATAATAATAGTACCCCGCCCCGGCTGCCGCCAAAAGCACTGCCGCCAGCAAAACTATTTTCACTTTCTTTGCCATAATCACATCACCGTCTCTCATGAGATAATTTCTACAAATAAATTATCCCATGATTCCATCCATCGTTACAATAGACAATGCCGTGCCAAATGTCGAATTTTTCTTCTTAAATTCAAACCTCAAAACAGTCGCGTGCAATCTTGCGTATGAGCAGCCAATAATCATCCAAACTCACTTCCTGCCTATGCTCATATAGGTACAGTATGGCATTTACATGGCCCGTAACGAAAAACTCTGCCGCCAGCTTTACGCGCACATCCGTCTTGTCCAGTTTCATCACATTGACTAGATTATCAAATATCATATGCCGCACCCGGTACTGAAAATCCATATCGCCATGCCTGCCCAGCAATATACACGCCTTAGGCGCATTCTGCCGAAAAAACCGTTTTAGCTCATCTTCCGCCGCGGTGCCGCGCTCACTGCCGAAAATCACTTGGTACGCATTCGGCAGCAGCTCTTTCACTCCGGCGATGATCGATTCTTTTTCCTGCTCCAGCAATTCATACACATCTTTATAATAGAAGTAAAACACACTGCGATGATAGCCGGCACGCTCCATCAGCTCCCGCACCGTGATCTTTCGTATCTCTTTATCGGCATAAATCTGCCAAAACGCTTCTATTATATTCTGCCTCGTCTGTTTCGTCGTCTCGCTCATCTCATCACACTCCGCTTCTTTTATTTTGTATTCGATATCTACGCATGATAATCCTATGTTTTGAGTTTCAGCTCTTGTCATAACCTCAATATTATGCTACAATACTTATACAAATTAATTAAGTTTAAATGCAGTTTCTCAGCTAAGACTGCGGTATTTGGGTCTCGCGCAATGGGGACTCATGAACCCCGCCAGGTCCGGAAGGGAGCAACGGTAAGTGATCATCTTCATGTGCCG
>CATYZV010000069.1 GCA_958415865.1 uncultured Selenomonadaceae bacterium | reverse complement strand
TGATTGGGAGATGAGCTTTTTGCTATTAATACAGCTAAAACAAAAGTAGAAGACGATATTTATCGTATCATCTTCTACTTTTTTATTTGGCAGCTGTAATTTATGCTACAATTTTGCCGAAGTCGGCGATTTTCTTAATGAGGTTGTCGACGGTCTTGAGCAGTGCGAGGCGGTTGGCTTTGACTGCTTCGTCTTTGTCCATGACCATTACGTTGTCGAAGAAGTTATTGATCGGAGCGGTCAGGGGCTGGAGTGCGTCGATAGCTGCTTTGTAGTCTGCGGCTTTGAGTGCGGCTTCTACATCGGCAGCTGCGCTTTCATACGCTGCATACAGTGCTTTTTCAGCGTCGAGCGTGAAGGCTGCGGGTTTTACGTCAGCGGATTCTGCCTTAGTGCTGAGATTGCCGACGCGGACGAATGCCTGGATGGCATCGGCAAAGGCACCGGATTCAATTTCTTTTGCTGCGGCGGTGGCTTTAGCATAAGTGGTGGCGGGATCGTCAGCATCGCTGAGAACTGCGTCGATGATATCGTAGCGGATGCCGTTGTCGCTCAGGACGTTTTTGAGGCGCAGGGTGAAGAATTCAGCGACGTTCTTCTGAATTTCAGCGCGTTTTGCCGCATCGGTGATATTGAGCAGATCCATAGCTTTATCCGTGATAGCAGCGATGGATACGCTCGTGCCTGCTTCGATCAGCGTGTGCACGATGCCGAGAGCCTGGCGGCGCAGGGCAAAGGGGTCCTGGGAACCGGTGGGCACGAGACCGCGGCTGAAGGTAGCGACGATGTTGTCGATTTTGTCGGCGAGCGAAACGAGGCGGCCTGCCGTAGTGGAAGGCTGAGCATCGCCGGCAGAGCGGGGCATATAGTGTTCGTAGATAGCAGTCGCTACAGCAGGTTTTTCACCGTCGAGGAGCGCGTACTCGCGGCCCATGATGCCCTGTAATTCGGTGAATTCGCATACCATTGCCGTAACGAGGTCGGCTTTGGCGAGCTTGGCAGCGCGCTTGGCTACGGCGATATCGTCAGCGGAGGCTCCTGTCTGTTCGCCGATGAAGGCAGCGAGGTCTACGAGGCGGTTCGATTTGTCGTAAATCGTGCCTAGGCCTTCCTGGAATACGACGGTCTTGAGTTTTTCCACGTAGTATTCAAGATTGTGCTTTCTGTCTTCGTCAAAGAAGAACTGAGCATCGGCGAGGCGGGCGCGCAGCACGCGTTCATTGCCGTGCTGTACTTTGTCGAGGCAGTAGCCGCCGCCGTTTCTAACAGTGATGAACAGAGGCAGCAGATTGCCGTCTGCGTCGAGAACAGGGAAGTAACGCTGATGGTCGCGCATCGGCGTGATGACTGCTTCTTTAGGCAGCTTGAGGTATTTTTCTTCAAACGTGCCGCAAAGTGCCGTCGGGTATTCGACGAGGTACGTTACTTCTTCGAGCAGGTCGTCAGTGATTTCAGCTTTGCCGCCGTGCTTAGCAGCGAGTTCTTCAATCTGCTTGCGGATCATATCGCGGCGTTTATTTTGATCTACAATTATGAAGGCTTTTTCGCAGTCAGCCACGTAATCAGAAGCCTTGGCGATGGTGAAATCGCCGTCGCTCAAAAAGCGGTGGCCGCGCGATACCCTGCCGGATTTCACCGTAGCCACTTCAAACGGGACTACTTCCGTGTCAAACAGAGCGACGATCCAGCGCAGCGGGCGCACGAAGCGGAAGTCGAGATCGCCCCAGCGCATATTCTTGGGGAAAGTAAGGTTTTCAATCAAGGATTTGAGCAGAGCCGGCAGAAGTTCAGCCGTGGGCTTGCCTTCTTCACGCGATACGGCGTAGACGTAGCCGTCTTTTACCACGAGGTCTTTGACATCGAGCTTCTTGCCGCGGGCAAAACCGATGGCAGCTTTAGTAGGATTGCCGTCTGCATCGAAAGCGATTTTAGCGGACGGGCCTTTGTATTCACTTTCTGCACCCGTCTGAGCTTCAGCAAGTCCTTTGACGAGCAGAGCCGTGCGGCGCGGCGTTCCGAGAGTTGTTATATCTTCATATGAAAGGCGCAGTTCTTTGAAATCTGCCGCCGCTTTTTCCTTGAGCTGTGCCAATATGCCGGGCATGAAATGAGCGGGGACTTCTTCTGTGCCGATTTCCAGTAATAAATCTTTAGCCATTATTATTTAGCAGCTCCTTTCTTTAAGAGAGGGTAGCCGAGTTTTTCGCGCTGTTCAAGATAGCAGTGAGCGCAGAGGCGAGCGAGGTTTCTGACCCTGCCGATGAACGCCGTGCGTTCAGATACGCTGATCGCGCCGCGCGAGTCGAGCAAATTGAAAGTGTGCGAGCATTTGAGCACGTAATCGTAAGCAGGATGAACGTAGCCCAGCTTGATTACGCGGATAGCTTCAGCTTCGTACTTGTCGAACAGGTCGAACAGGAGTTTCGTATCAGCGAGTTCAAAGTTATAAGTAGACTGTTCAACTTCATTCTGATGGAATACATCGCCGTAAGTGTACGTGCCGTTCCAGTCGATATCGTAAACATTTTCAACTTCCTGGATGTACATAGCGATACGTTCAAGACCGTAGGTGATTTCTGACGAAACGGGCTTAACATCGACGCTGCCGACCTGCTGGAAGTAGGTGAACTGCGTGATTTCCATGCCGTCGAGCCAAACTTCCCAGCCGAGGCCCCACGCACCGAGCGTTGGGGATTCCCAGTTGTCTTCAACGAAGCGGATATCGTGTTCTTTTTCATTGATGCCGAGGCGGGCAAGGCTTTCCAAATAGAGTTCCTGAATGTTGTCCGGCGACGGTTTCATGATGACCTGGAACTGATGATGCTGGAACAGGCGGTTCGGATTTTCACCGTAACGGCCGTCTGCCGGGCGGCGAGACGGTTCCACATAAGCCACGTGCCACGGTTCAGGACCGAGCACGCGCAGGAAAGTCGACGGATTCATAGTACCCGCGCCTTTTTCCACGTCGTAAGGCTCAGCTAAGATGCAGCCTTGTTCTGACCAGAATTTCTGCAATGTCAGGATTATATCCTGAAATGTCATAAGAATAACCTCCTCATATTCATGGGCAAAATAAAAATCCCGCCCATGTAACAACGTAAGATAGAAATTGTTACAGGGACGGGATGTATTAATTGCTGATTAATTCCCGCGGTTCCACCCTGATTGACTGAATTGCTTCAGCCCTCTTTAAGTGATATGCAGTTTTGCTCCCCGGTGCCGCTCAAGCTCTGCATGGCCTTTCACCGCCGCCACTCGCTGTAAGATAAAGCCCGATTTATCCGGTTCATTGCTGTATTACAAGTCTAGCAAATAGATTGTAGCTTGTCAATACACTTCAATTCTTTTTATTTCTGCTCTGAGCCATGCGGTTCAGTTCTGTAACCTGCTGAATAAAGGCAAGTGATTTAAACGGCTTGCCGATAAGCCCTTGGATGTAGCCTAATAATAGCTGCTCTGCCTGCACAAGCACGCTGCCTTTTACCTGAAACCGCTGCGGTGCTTCCCAGTTGAGATGCAGGAGCGAGCGGATGAACTGACGCAGCTCAGCGGAGAAGTTGTGCCGTTTTCCGCCGGAGCATTTGGAGCATATCGCTCCGCCTTGCGCGGCATCGAAGAAGCAGCTCTTGTGCTCGGCTATCGGTTCGCCGCAGAGTGCGCATTCATCGTAGTGGAGCTGGCAGCCGGTGTATTCAAATATCTGGTAGGCGGCGGCGAGGGCGCAGATGCGCGGGTTGAATTTCGTCATGCAGGGAATTATCTTGAGCAGTGCATTGTAAATTTCTTCCTGCGGTTCGTCTTCGCTGCATAATTCCTTGGCGAGTTCAGCGACGAAAGAGGCGTAAGCCATTGCCGTCAAGTCCTCGTACAGTTCGGAGAAAAAGCCTTTGTGCTCGCATTGGCGCACGGTGTCCATCTTCTCTCCGCCGGACAGCTGCACTTCCAGCCATGCAAAGGGCTGCATGGCGGAGGCTAGCGGACTTTTGGGGCGGCGGCAGCCGTAGGCGGCGGCGGTGATCTTGCCGTGCTTTGGGCTTAATAGGGTTACTATTTTGTCGGCGTTTCCCCAGTTTTTGACGCTTAGCACGAGCGCGTCAGTCGTGTACAGTGCCATTATTTATCGCTGTCCCTGTGTTCAGAATCAGCTTTTAGTGCGGCTTCGGCTTCAGCTTTGGCGCGATATTCTTCGATGCGCTGCAGGTCCTGCTGTACATCGGCACCGGGCATTACGCCGCCTGCCGTCAGGATGTATTGGAAAGCATCTTCGACGGAGATGTCGACGTAGACAATGTCTTTTTTCGGCACGAATACGTTGAAGCCGGAGGTCATGTTGAGGCTCCACGGGAGGAATACGGATTCGTATTCTTCTTCTTTGCTGAGGTACGGAGCGATGACCTTCGAGGGTTTCGGCATCAGAAAGCCTATGGCTTTGACACCGGGATGGGGATAGGGAATCAAGACGACTTGGCTGAACATCGTCTTGGATTCCAGCAGCATTGTAGAAACGCGCTTGACGCTGTTGTAGATGAATTTTACAACAGGAATTTTATCGACTAATCGTTCAAAATAGTTGATTATGCGCTGCGAACCCCAGCTCCAAGTGGAAGTTATCCAGCCCGCTATCAAGATGGTAACCACCAGCAGGGCAACGCCTGCGCCGGGAATCTTTAGCGGTATATAGCTGTCTACAATGCCTTCCAACAGTGAAAATACTGCTGCGATGACGAAGTAAGTGATGGCAATCGGCACTAGAACGATCAGGCCATTGATAAAGTAATGTGATAATTTATTCATACTGATCCAAGCCCATTTCTCAATGAAAATCCATATTAATTGTTATTTTTAAAGCCCAGCTCGCGCAGCACATTCGTGCGGTCGCGCCAGTCTTTTTTGACTTTGACCCAGAGGTCGAGGTACGCTTTGGAACCGAGCATCGTCTCGATGTCATGACGTGCCAGTGCACCGATTTCTTTTAAAAGTGCGCCTTTTTTGCCGATGACAATGCCCTTCTGCGATTCGCGTTCTACAAAGATGGTCGCACGGATGTAGACTCTGTTGTCAGGACGCGGCTTCATCTCTTCGACTTCTACGGCGATAGCGTGCGGCACTTCGTCGCGCGTGAGGTGCAGCACCTTTTCGCGTATCATCTCAGCGGCGATCATACGCTCCGGCTGGTCGGTAACTGTATCTTCAGGATAGTACTGCGGGCCTTCCGGCAGATGGCTGTTGAGTTCTGCTAAAAGCCCGTCGAGGTTCATCTTTTCCTTAGCGGAAATCGGCACCACGCCGGCGAAATTGTATACCTTGCAGTACTTTTCAATTATGGGCAGTGCTGCCTGCCGTTCGATGAGGTCAAGCTTGTTGACGATTAGAATGACCGGCTTTTTCGTGGCACGCAGCCGTTCTAAGATGTAGCGTTCGCCGCCGCCGAGATCTTCGGTAGCATCGACCACGAATAAAATAGCGTCGACTTCCTGCAAAGTGCCCTCTGCCGCCTTGACCATGTACTCGCCCAGCTTGTGGCGCGGCTTGTGGATGCCCGGCGTGTCGAGGAAGATAATCTGCTCTTTGTCTGTAGTCAGCACGCACATGATGCGGTTGCGCGTCGTCTGCGGCTTGTCGGACATTATGGCTATCTTCTGCCCGATCAGGCTGTTGATCAACGTGGATTTGCCTACATTAGGCCTGCCGATTACAGCGACAAAGCCCGATTTAAATTTATCTTGTTTCAAAAAAATGCTCCTCTTTAGTTTTATTTTGCAATATCAATCATCGCGGGAAATGCCCAGCTTTTCCATAACGAAATCTTCTTCGCGGCGCATTTCAATGCGGTCTGCCTCTTCGATGTGGTCGTAGCCCAACAGATGCAGCATGCCGTGCACCGTCAAAAAAGCGATTTCGCGGCGCACGCTGTGCCCGTATTCCGCTGCCTGTTCTTTGGCTCTTTCCACTGAAATTATCAGGTCGCCCAGCACATTGATAGGCGCACCGCCTTCGATTTCCGGCTCGTCTCCTTCGTTGAGCGCGAAGGAAATCACATCGGTCGGGCGGTCTACCTTGCGGTATTCGCGGTTGATCTCGTGAATATGCGGATTGTCCGTGAGCGTGATGCTGACTTCAGCATTTTCCAGCCCGTAGAGTTCGCCTACTTTTGCCACGGCTGCAAGCACCGTATCGCTCAGTGCATCTTCCACAGCGAGATCTTCCGGCAGTGTGCTGATAATGGCATTCACAGCGGGTTTATTTTCTTCTATATTATTATTAGCAGTATCGTTCATGATAATTACCTCACAAAAGCTAAAATCAGTGCCTGCCGCGCCTATCGGTGCTGCTGCCCGTTTCGGGATGCTGAGTTTCATAAGCGTCGTAAGCCTTGATGATGCGTGCCACTACGTCGTGGCGGATTACATCACGCGCGTCGAACTGAATGACGGAAATGCCTTCCAGCCCGTCAAGTATCTTCGATGCCTGCACGAGGCCTGAGCCTACGCCGCGCGGCAGGTCTACCTGGCTCAAGTCGCCGTTTACGACCATCTTTGAGCCAAAGCCGAGGCGGGTCAGGAACATCTTCATCTGGCGGTGAGTCGTGTTCTGCGCTTCATCGAGTATGACGAACGCCCTTTCCAGCGTGCGGCCGCGCATATAAGCCAGCGGTGCGATTTCAATTATTCCGCGCGTCAATAGCTTCTGATACGTTTCCAGCCCCAGTATATCCTGCAGAGCATCGTAGAGCGGGCGCAGGTACGGATCGATTTTTTCCTGCAAGTCGCCCGGCAGAAAACCGAGGCGTTCACCGGCTTCCACGGCAGGGCGCGTCAATATCAATTTATCCACTTCGTGATTGCGCAGCGCGAGTACCGCCATGACCACAGCGAGATACGTCTTGCCCGTACCGGCAGGACCGATGCCCAGCGTGATGCTGTGGCGGCGGATAGCGTCGATGTAGATCTTCTGTCCTATCGTCTTGGGACGCACGCACTTGCCGCGCGAGGTTACCGTCAGCACATCAGAAAACAGCGACTTCAATTCGCGCGACTGACCCGCCTTGACCAGCTTTATGCTGTAGCGGACCTCGTGCATCGTCAGCTTCGTGCCTTGGCGGAACAGCATCAAAAGAGCCTCTACCACCTGAGAAGCCGCATTGACCTCGCCTTCCTCGCCGTTGATGGTCAAATCAGTGCCGCGTCCTGTAATGCGGCAGGCAAAATTGTCATTGAGCACACGCAGATATTCATCATTTTCTCCGAGTATGCCGATCGTTTCTTCCCTGTCTTGAAAAGGTATTTTTAACTCTGTAAAGTTCGGCAAAAAAGACCTACCTCCATCTGTTGATGATTGTGTTTAACAAAAATTCTACTGCTATTATATCATGCTTGTGATTTGTTTCATAGTTTTAGCAAAAATAAGAGCCTCAGGCTTCAAGCGTTAAAAATATATTAAAAGGCATATTTCACATTGGAAATACGCCTTCTATATCATGCTTCTTTAACTTTTAGTTCGTGTATAAGTGCTGTCCTCAGTACTTTAGAGAAGTTTATATGATGCTGTTCTGCTTCATCGTTGAGCCACTGCGGTATGCTCAAGGTCTTTTTAACGGATTTTGTGAAATGCTGACGGGCATAAGCTTTCACATCGACCGATACCATATTGACAAAAGCATGGGTATAATCATCATCATCACCGTCATCTTCGCAGTGTATATCGACTTTATCAATAGGTGTAGGTGCCGGTACAGCGTTTCCGTCCAGCTGCTCTGAATACAAATAGCCGGCCAGGCAGTCTACCGCCATGGTCATAGCTTCATTCAAATCGCTGCCGCAGGTGGCAAGATGATTCAAATCAGGAAAAATAACAGAATAACCGCCTTCTTTTTCCGCATAGAAAATCGCAGGATAAATACTGAGCATAAAAACACCTTCTTTTTCTCATATTAGGAGGAACAGCCGGATTATTTCAATCCAGCTTGTTTGAGAATGGACTTTAAGACACCGGGCGTTAAATCCTTTTTGCCATGGTCGGGAATGGTTACCTTGCCTGGCTTTACCGGATGCACGTAATGATGGTGCGAACCTTGAGTGTTCTTATGTTTCCATCCGTCTGCCTTGACGATCTTCTCTATTTCTTTGAAGTTCATCACAGCACCTCCGTATTCAAA
>CATYZV010000068.1 GCA_958415865.1 uncultured Selenomonadaceae bacterium | reverse complement strand
GATCATGCGCTACTATTTTTATCTTATACACTGCCTTGTTATGTTCCAACGATTTGCAGACACCGGTAGCACAACCCGTAACGTAAAATCCTTTCAATGACGGATGCTGTTTTAGCATTTCATCAGCGATAGTCTCAGCTATCCAATCGTCATCGTAATAATATTTCATATCGACTATCTTCATCTTAGGATATGACTGTTCAATCTCTCTGATAAAACCATCTATCCTATTTATTAATGCAGGATTTTCCCTATGCCCGCAAAGAATAACCAGCTCTCCCTGCCTATCTGTAAGTGATGCCATGAGTCCGGCTGCTGTCTGCCCTGCTCTTACTGTATCCTGCCCTACGAAGCAAAGTCTGTCGGTCCCCGCTAAATCTGAATTGAAGGTTGCTACGGGAATTCTATCCTGACGGACAAATTCGTTTATAACAGCTGCTAAATGTTTATTTTCTGAAGGAGAAATTGCTATTCCATTCACACTATCAGAACGCATTTGTTCCATCAAATTGATAACTTCAATCGGATCAACGCCATCGATTTTTTTTATCTCCACCGCTGCGCCTAAGCTTTCAATTTCTTTCTTAGCCGCTTCTAGTCCATTCAGAACATCTCTCATAAATGGTGTCTTAGCTGACTGTAATATCACACCAATTTTCAAATTCTTTTTTGCCATAACAAGTGCTCGCCCTGCCCGACTAGGCTGATAATTTAACTCTTTAGCTATGCGCTTTATTTTTTCAGCTACTTCCGGTTTAATTCTACCCTTATCATTCAATGCCCTATCTACGGTCCTGCGGGAAACACCTGCCAATTCTGCAATCTGCTGCAATGTAACAGCCATATACTTCACATCCTTTATCTGAAATCTGCTTATATTATAATAGCTGCTGCCATAGCTTGCAATTAGCCATACAATAAGTATTGTTTTTCTAACTAAAACTATGCGAGAATACTCTTATTTTGCTAAATGTATTTTTCTATCATATAATAAGCAGTAGATATTTTTAGAAAGGATTTTTATCATGGTAGAATGTTCTATATGTCATAAACAAATCGATGAAAAAAACGCTCTTGTCAATACCACCGACAAAGGCGAAAAGCGCATTTTATGCCAAGACTGCTTCAAACAGCAGGCTGGCGTGGATTACAAGACATTCAGCTATCGCAAGGAAAATGCCAAGCAGATTTCCATCGCGCTGGTCATCTGCCTTGCTATGACGATATATGCTTTTGTGGAAAAAGGTGTGTTCTACGGCTTGGGAGGCATCGTGCTGACGGTGCTGATTTACTTTTTTGCCGGTAAGATGAAATGAGGTTCTGATAATGAGATATCGTGAATACGTGGAAAAAGGCCCGATGCCGCCGCGCGATGAGATGAAAAAATTCGTGCGTGCTAATGCTCAGTTTGCGCGGCGTACGGAAGTAGTGCCGCTGCTTTATGCCGCCGGCAGGATTGCGGCGGAGGATATAAAGGCTCAGACCGTGCTGCCCAAGCTGCCGGTCAGCCGCATGGACGGAATAGCTGTACGCTTTAGCGATTTTGCCGACAGGATGCCGGATACTTCTATTTGGCAGGAAGGAACGGATTACGTCTTTGCCAACACCGGCTGTGCCGTGCCGCCGCCATATGATACGGTCATTTTAATAGAAGATGTTCGCTTTATAGACAAAAGATTGAAGATACTGTCCGCACCTAAAGTCAAAGGTCAGCTGATCGACCCGCCGGGCAGCTTTATTGGCAAAGATGAGGTGCTCGTGCACCGCTATGAAAAAATCACGCCGCCGCTCGCCGGCTTATTAGCTTCAGGCGGTGTAAAGGAAGTAAATGTAATATCAAAGCCGCGCATAGCTTTTGTGCCCACCGGCGATGAGCTGGTGTCATGGAGAGCTGAGGATTATCCGGCTGATAAAAACGTGGAGTCCAACAGCGTGATGCTCAAAGGATTTGCACAGCTCTACGGAGCTGAGCTGACTGTATTTGACATCGTGCCCGACGATAAAACAGCAATTGCAGAAGCACTGAATGAAGCTGCTAAAACGGCGGATTTGATTTTAATCAACGCCGGCTCCTCCAAAGGAACGAAGGATTTTAATCTGGATGTGCTGGAAGAAAAAGGCAAGGTGCTCGTCTATGAGCTGGGCTGCCGTCCCGGCAAGCACTCCAGCTTTTCCCTTCTGCACAATAAACCGGTACTGGGCATAGCCGGTCCGCCCAACGGAGCAGAGCTGGCGATGCGCTTTTATCTGAAGTCCCTGATCGCAGAATACTACCATCAGACCGAAGACACAGCGAGCACGCTGAATGTATCGCTCGACTTTGATTTCACGGCACCGGCAAATGCAGATTTCTGCCTGCAAGTTCATATCTATCAGGCGGCTGGAATTTACCGTGCACAGAGGATAAATCCTAAAGCGGTTACGCGCTCTACCCTGCTGCACGAGTACAACGGCTTTATATACGTTCCCAAAAATACGGCATTTAAAATAAATCAAATCTGCACAGCGGAATTGATCGTCGATGCTAATGATATAAGGGCTTTATAATGCGCGATGGATTTTGCCGTGAAATAAATTACCTGCGCGTATCTTTGACAGACAGCTGCAATCTGCGCTGCCTCTACTGCCTTCCTGACGGGTGCCAAACAGCACTGCATAATGATTCGCTGTTGTCGCGCGAGGATTACCTGCGCTTGGTGCCGCTGATCACCTCTACCGGCATAACCAAGATAAGGCTTACAGGAGGTGAGCCTCTGCTCTATCCTCATCTGAAAGAATTGATCTCTGCTTTTAAAAAGCTAAAGGGCATAGAAAAAATCGCGCTGACTACCAACGGCATTCTGCTCGCCGACAAAATCGCTGAGCTTGCCGCCAGCGGGCTGAATGAAATCAACATCAGCTTAGATGCTTTAGAGCCGAAAGTTTTTTCCCGCCTGACGCGCGGAGGTAAACTCGATAAAGTCTTGGCAGGCATTAAACGCTGCCTCCGGCTCAATATCCCGATAAAATTGAACAGCGTCATCTTGCAGCAGGTCAATGACGATCAGATCATTCCGCTCGTTCAGTTTGCTCAAGATAACGGCATCCCGCTGCGCTTTATTGAATTGATGCCATTCGGGGCGGCCGAAGGCCGGCGCGGCATGGATGAAACTGCATTAAAAAATGTACTGCGTGGACACTTTGGCAGCCTTCAGCCTTTGGAAGCAGCCGATAGGAGCAGCCCCGCTCATTATTACCTAGCGGATAAATTGACTGTGCCCGTCGGCTTCATCTCTACGCTCTCGCACAATTTTTGCTCTAGCTGTGCAAGAATACGCCTGACCAGCCGCGGCATTCTGCGCCCCTGCCTGCTGGAAAACAGCGGCACAGATTTAAAGCAGATGATAAATAAAGGCTGCTGTGATGAAGAAATTATATCAGCCGTAAAAAAATGTATTTTGAGCAAGCCTCCGTGCCACAATCTGGCACAGCATAAAAATTTCGGTGAAGAATGTAAATCTATGTCTCAAATCGGTGGTTAATTCTTCTCATTTAGTATATAATAAGGTATCTCATTAATTTAATAGTTTTTTAGGAGGCTTTATCACAAAAATGAGTAATTTTGTCCATCCTGTCGATGAAAAATTACCACTCGGACAGTCGTTTCTCTACGGCTTCCAGCATGTGCTGGCTATGTATGCCGGTGCAGTAGCCGTGCCCTTGATCCTTGCTAATGCCATCGGTCTGAGCACAGAAGATCTCATCTTTCTCATCAATGCAGATTTATTCACAAGCGGTATTGCCACGCTGATTCAGACACTCGGCCCGTTCAAGATGGGCAGCCGCCTGCCTATTGTACAAGGCGTTACCTTTGCAGCCGTATCGCCGATGGTCATGATCGGACAAGCTGACGGTCTGACGGCTATATACGGGGCTGTAATCGTCGGCGGCTTATTTGTATTCCTGCTCGCACCGTACTTCAGCAAACTGGTGCGCTTCTTTCCTCCTGTCGTAACGGGCAGCGTCGTAACCATCATCGGTATGTCGCTTCTGCCTGTAGCTGTGCGCTGGGCAGGCGGCGGCAATCCTGCTGACAAGAACTTCGGCGATATACAGACGCTGTGCCTGGCTATGTTCGTATTGGCAGTAGTCATCTTCTTCTACAGCTATTTCTCCGGCTTCTGGAAAAATATTTCGGTACTCTTAGGCCTCATCGTCGGCACAATCGTCGCATCCTTCTTCGGCTATACCGATTTTTCTGCTATCGGCAGAGCTGACTGGATAGGTATTGTAACTCCGCTGCATTTTGGATTTCCTACATTTAATATATCCGATATCATCGTCATGATCCTCGTAATGCTCGTAGTCATGGTTGAAACGACAGGCGACATCATCGCCGTAGGCGAAATCGTCGACAAGCCTGCAACCAAGCAGATGCTGACGCGCGGGCTCAGAGCAGACGGCTTTTCCACTCTGCTCGGCGGCTTTTTAAACACATTCCCCTACACGGCATTTGCACAGAACATCGGTCTCTTATCGCTCACCAATGTCAAGAGCCGCTTCGTCATCGCCGGTGCCGGCATCATCTTGATCGTTTTGGGACTGTTCCCTAAAATGGCTGCGCTCGTTGCCTGCATTCCGATGCCCGTCCTCGGCGGTGCCGGCATTGCCATGTTCGGCATGGTAGCTGCTAACGGCATCAAGACACTGAGCAAAGTCAGCTTTGAAGGCAAAAACAATCACAACCTCCTTATCATCGGTGTCAGCATTGCCATGGGTATGCTGTCCGTAGCTGTACCGCAGCTGTTCCAGCACCTCACCGGCATCTGGAGCATCATCTTCCACAGCGGCATCACCATCGGCAGCTTGACAGCCATCATCCTCAACGCTATCTTGAACAAGCACGATGAAGCTGCAATCAGCAATCTCAAGATAAAAGAATAAGCTCTTTATCACTATTAGAAAACTGCAGTGAAATAGAATAGTCTGCAACGGCTTTTATATTTCATTGCAGTTTTTTTCGCTTGTGAGTACAATAGATATAGACTTAACCTTATTATAATTTATAATTGAGGTGATTTGATGATTTTATGCAAAAGCGGCGGTTGCACGGCAAAACTCGGTCAGCGCGTCCTCAGCAGAGTACTTTCCGCTCTGCCTGCGTTTTCTGACGATAATCTGATCGTCGGTTTTGATTCAAGCGACGATGCTTCCGTCTACAGACTGACCGATGATATAGCCATGATACAGACGCTGGACTTTTTCCCTCCGATGGTCAATGACCCCTATACATTCGGACAGATTGCCGCAGCTAATGCCGTCAGCGACATCTACGCGATGGGCGGCACAGTGAAGACGGCACAGAACATCGTCTGCTTTCCGGAACACGAAGATTTAAATGTATTAGGACAGATAATGGCAGGCGGTGCAGATAAAATAAAAGAAGCCGGCGGCGTGCTCTCAGGCGGCCACTCCATCAGCGATAGCGACATCAAATACGGTCTTGCCGTTACCGGAATCGTAAATCCTCAGAAAATCTACCGCAACAACACACCGCAGGCAGGCGATGCGCTCATCTTGACCAAGCCTTTAGGCATCGGCATCATCATGGCGGCAAATTCCGTCAACGAAGTCAGCCGGCAGACTGTAGACAAAGCGATCGCCTCTATGACTAGACTCAATAAAACAGCTTCAGAGATAATGCGCTCTTTTGACGTGCACGCCTGCACTGATGTAACCGGCTTCGGCTTCATCGGGCATTTGAGCGAAATGCTCGGCCAGAACTTCAGCGCAGTCATAAATACTCCCACTGTACCGGTATTTGAGGAAGCACTAGAATGTGCCGACAATTTTCTCATAACGGCAGCCGGACAGCGCAACCGTAATTTTGCCGCTGATAAAATTTCATTCGCCGACCATGTGCCGTTTGCCTGGCAGGAAGTGCTGTTTGACCCGCAGACTTCAGGCGGACTTTTAATCAGTGTAAATAAAGCACAGGCAGATGCTCTGCTCGATGAATTAAAAAAAGCAAATATAAATTGCGGTATAGCCGGAACGATACAAGCACGTTCCGATAAGATGATCTACATCAAATAACTGCCTGTTAATCATATTCAAATTTGCTGTAATGCTATAGAAAGGCGTGAAATTTTATGGAAAAAACAATAGATGCAAGAGGACAGGCCTGCCCCAAGCCTCTGGTCATGGCCAGAGATGCACTAAAGA
Source organism: uncultured Selenomonadaceae bacterium (assembly GCA_958415865.1). Classification (GTDB taxonomy): domain Bacteria; phylum Bacillota; class Negativicutes; order Selenomonadales; family Selenomonadaceae; genus Megamonas. Next base: position 1,972 of record CATYZV010000068.1, on the reverse strand, counting down.
CACTGACCTCAGAAGACCAGCTGCACGTGCTCGTAAACGATCCTGTATCTGCTCAAAATCTGGAAAAAATGGCTGACCAGATGAATCTGCCGACGAAAAAAGTCCAGCAGGGAACAGATTACATCGTCTCCATGTTCATGAAGAAATCCTTCGTAATGCCCCAGCAGGAAGAAATCGCCTGCGATGTTCCCGTCGATATGGAATCCTCGCTCGTCGTCGTCATCGGCAGCAATCTGATGGGACAGGGCGATGAAAAACTCGGTGCTTTACTCATAAAAGGATTTATCTACTCGCTGACCTGCCTGCAAAAACTCCCCAAGAGCATAATCTTCTACAACAGCGGAGTAAAGCTGCTCGTCGAAGGCTCAGAATCGCTTGAGGATATAAAGCGGCTTGAAGATGCAGGCGTGGAAATTGCAGCCTGCGGTACTTGCGTGGAATACTACGGGCTGAAGAAACAGCTCAAAGCAGGCAAGATAATCAATATGCTGGATGTCGTAGAAAAGCAGGCTAATGCCGCCAAAGTGATTAGGCCATGATCTACATGGATCAGGCGGCAACCAGCCTGCAGCGTCCCGCCTGCGTAGCTGAGGCAGTATTAGATGCAATAAACAGCGCAGGCAATGCCGCACGCAGCACAGCAGAACCTTCGGTCAAAGCCTCGTACATCCTCTATGAAGCCCGCCAGACGATAGCTCGATTATTCAACGCCAAGCCCGAAAATGTCTCCTTTACCTCCGGCATAACCGAAAGCTTAAACCTCGTGATTGAATCCTTTCTGCACAAAGGCCATGTTATAACCACGGCAAATGACCACAATTCCGTGCTGCGCCCGCTGTTTCTGCGAGAAGGCAAGCTCGATATAACAGTGCTGCCCGTCGATGCTCAAGGCTGCATCGACCTAGCTCTGCTGCAAAGGGCCTTCCGCCCCGATACCGTAGCCGTCATCACGACAGGTGCCTCAAACGTAACGGGCAACATGGTCGACATTCAGGCAATAGGATCACTGGCACATGAGCATGATGCCCTGTTCATACTCGATTCTGCTCAAGTCGCCGGCATCGTGCCGCTCGATATAGTCAATGCTCAAATAGATGTACTGTGTTTCACCGGGCACAAAGATATGCTCGGTCCTCAGGGCACAGGCGGCATAGTACTGCGCGAAGGGCTGCATCCCGTGCCGGTCAAAGTCGGAGGCAGCGGCTTTTACAGCTTTTCCAAAACACATCCTGAGATGATGCCGTACGTATTTGAAGCGGGCACTGCCAATATACACGGAATAGCCGGGCTGAACGCCGCGGCAAAATGGCTTATCGCCAATGAATTAAATGAAGCAGCAATCCTGCTCGCCGGCCGTTTTTACGAAGGGCTGCTGAACATTCCCGACGTGAAAGTCTATGGGTCTTTTAAAGGCAATAGAGTTCCCGTCATAAGCTGCAACATCGGCTCTGTAGATTCCGGTGCAGTTGCCGACAAGCTCTGGCAGGAATACAAAATCGCGGTGCGCAGCGGCATACATTGTGCTCCGCTGCTCCATCAAGCATTAGGCACAGCGCGGCAGGGCACTGTACGCTTCAGCTTTTCGCGTTTCAATACGACCGATGAAGTAGATACAGCATTAAAGGCAATGCGCGAAATCAGGGATGCTCTATGCTAAAAGATAAATTAGGCAGGCAAAAACGTCTCGTCATCACCTTCAACACACCTGACGATGCCTTTGCTCTGGAAGCTGCTTGCCGAGCGGAGAATCTCCCCGGCAGGCTCCTGCCTGCTCCCGTCGCCTTGACCGGCGGCTGCGGCATAGGCTGGACCTGCCCGCCGGAGACAAAAGATAAATTGACTGCTTTCATCGCCGAGCATAAATTGAAAATCAAATTGATGACTGAATTGGAATTTTAATAAAAAAAAGCCAAGGCTTTAGGGGTAGCCTTGGCTTTTGATTTATAAAATTGTCCGTTGCAATATATATAAT
>CATYZV010000067.1 GCA_958415865.1 uncultured Selenomonadaceae bacterium | reverse complement strand
ACAATTGACCTTTTTACTAATATACTAAATTTATAAGAATGTATATCTGTTTTAACTTTATCATAAAGGGGAAAAATATATGCGTTGTCCAAACTGCAACAGCGAACTCGATGCCAACGGAAACTGCCCGAACTGCGGTGCGCACCAAAATGTTCAGACTATGACAGATAGAGAAGCCAGAAGTTACAGTGGCGTTACCATTGAAGAAGAAGGCAATTACCAAAAAGAAACAGCTTATAAAGACGAATCAAATAGCAGCTATCATCAAACGTACCAAAGCCCCGGCGGCGTAAAAGTCCGCTACGTGCGGCTTGGCGGACGCTCCTCATCGTCCGGCTGGCTCACCAAGGGACTTTTTGCCCTCGGTGGTGCAGCCGTGCTCGCCTTTTTCTTTTTCGTCGCGCTACCCGTGCTATTGACACTGCTCGGTGCAGGTATCGTAGCTTGGCTTATCTTCAAATTCTTTCGGCGTTGAATCTGCCTGCAACAATTATATAAATGCAAAAAACAGCCTTTAATAGGCTGTTTTTTGTACATTATTTTGCTTTCATATCCAAATCGTAATCTTCATCTAAGAACATCCGCCTGCGCTGTGCGTTGAAATCTTCGTTGATAACACTGCGCGACGGATCGTACTCCGGTGTCTTTATGCTCATGATGTCCAGCATTGTGTGGATTAAATCATCCGTCATGTACGGTCTGTCTACGGCAGCGGCGATGCGCTCATTCAATTTGGGATGGCTCTGACGGAATTTATCCGTCGTGTAGATTATAAACGGTATCTCCAGCATGGTGCGCGTGGCATTATCGTCGCTATGGCCTTTGATGTTCTTGACATCATAGACTTCTTCGCCGTGGTCAGGCATGTAGATGACGATGGCGTTTTTATCTTTAAAAGCTGCCATTATCCGGCTCACAATAGTGTCGTTGTAAAGCATGGCATTATCGTACTGGGCGCGCAGCTGACGCTGTGATGCCGTACCTTTGTCTTCATCAGCGGCGGTGAATTTTTCAAAGTCCGGCGTATAGCGGTTTTTGTACTCTCCGTGCCCGCCCATCAAATGCAGCAGGTAAAAGTTTTTAGGATTGTCATTTGCCATGTATTTATAGAGCAGAGGCAATAATTCTCCGTCAGCTCTGTAGCTCTGTTCAAAGGACTGGCGCACGCCGGTGAAATCCCGATAATCGCAGCGATCTGCATAGGCAAGAGCGACATTAGCCCACTTGCCTGACGTTTCCTGATTGGAAAGCCAGTACGTCGTATAGCCCGCCTTTTTCACGATATCGAATAGATTGCTATTCTCGTACCACTTATTATCTGCTTCGTAATTGTGAAAATTAAACACTTCCTGCAATGAACCAATGGTATAAGTGTGCGGGCTTATAACATCGCGGAACACGTAGATTTCACCGGAGGCAGCCATCGCATCGAGCTTCGGCGTAGTCGGCAAACGGTAGCCATAAAGGCTCATGTGATTGCGCGTCGTCGACTCACCCAGGATGAATACCACATTAGGAATATCCGATTTGTTTTCCGTGATTATGGCCGTGTCCTGCATATTGTCGTAAATACTGCGAAAAGCGATCATATCCTCCACCGCCTGGCCGATGGGCAGCGCCAGCCGCGTAAAGCTCATGCACTCGATGATATTCTTGCCGGGCATGACGGTGTAAGCAAAACTATAGAGGAAGAAAAACGGCAGCAATAGTGCAGCAAATTTATTTAACTTAAACGAACGGCTCCACCTTTTTATGAGATAGATAATAACGCCCGCCGCTATTAAAAATAAAATGTACTGCCAAGAAAAATACATAGAGACAAACTCTGCCGCCTCGCGCGGATTAGTGCCGATTATGACGCTGACAATCCCCGCAGTGATAAATGTATTGTACTTGCTGATGACGAATATTTCCATCAAAGCAGCGATAAAACTGAGTACAAGCAATGTCCATTTTACATATTTTTGCAGTCTAACAGGAAACAGATGAATCAGCATCACCGCCAGCAGTATATCCGCAAACGGCTTGAATAATCCGCCGAGCGCATTTTCATATTGCGCATAGCTTGCAAACAGAAACAGATATGGCAGAAAATTACAAAGAACAAGCAGCGAGATAAGAAATATCTCCCTGACAAAAATATCCTCCGCTGCCTGCCAAAAACTTCGGCATAACCTGCCTGGCTGCTTTAGCTGATTTATTATAAATGATAAATCGGATTTTAAACTATATAGGAAACTTGAGGGATTACAACGGAACATATAAGATAACCTTTCTTCTAAAACCGTTCATTTTTCTTTTGTCCGGTCAAAAGAAAAACGAACCAAAAAGAAAAGACCCTGCTCGCTATAAATTCCGGCTTTGCAAAATAGATTCCATTACGATAACGCTTGCAAACTCGCTGCGCTCAAACAGTGCAAGCTAAAACCATCTTCATTTCATCTATTTTACAATCTGCCTGCGGCAGACCGCCGTAATTTATAAAGCTCGTAAGTTACAGAAAATCCATTTTTTATTTCAAATTGCAATGCCGTTAATCGGTTCACTACAGGCGATAAGAAAAGCCAACGGACTAATCCGTCGGCTTTTTTCTTACCGTTTCCTACCGATTATTTTTTCATAAATTCTGCTACCTTTTGCATTGCCACTTCAGCAGCGTCGATGGATTTTACGATATCGTCATCGGTGTGTGCGCCGGACATGAACAGAGTTTCAAACTGCGACGGTGCGAGGTAAATGCCCTGTTCGAGCATGGATATGAACCATACACCGAAGGCGTCTTGATTGGAAGCTGCTGATGTATCGTAGTCATATACTTCCTTATCGTTAAAGAACAGCCCGAACATAGAGCCTGCCTGATGAATCTGCACCGGCACGCCTGCGTCTTTCGCCGCTTTTTCCCAGCCCTGCAGCAGATGCTTTGTCTTAATCATCAATTCACGCGTGTAATCAGCTTTGCCGGGAGCCGGTTCTGCCGCTATGATGCTGAGCGTAGCGATGCCGGCCGTCATGGCAAGAGGATTGCCGCTCAAGGTGCCGGCCTGATATACGGGACCGATCGGGGATACACAGTCCATGATTTCCCTGCGTCCGCCGTAAGCTGCTACGGGCAGGCCGCCGCCGATGATCTTGCCGAGGCAGGTCATGTCCGGGCGGATGCCGTAGGCTGCCTGCGCGCCGTTGAGTGCCACGCGGAAGCCGCACATTACTTCATCGAAGATCAGCACAGCACCGTGCTTTTCCGTTTCCTTGCGCAGTGCAGCCAAAAAGCCCTGCTTGGGCAGTACAAGGCCCATATTGCCTGCCACCGGTTCGACGATAACAGCCGCGATTTCATCGCCGTGTTCATCCATCAGATTTTTAAACGCTTCTATATTATTGTAGGGAAGTGTCAAAGTATCCTTTGCCGTGCCGGCGGTAACGCCCGGGCTGTCTGGCTGACCGAATGTAGCCGCACCAGAACCTGCTTTTACGAGCAGGCTGTCGCCGTGGCCGTGGTAGCAGCCGATGAATTTGACGATCTTATCGCGTCCCGTAAAGCCGCGAGCCACACGCAATGCACTCATAGTCGCTTCCGTGCCGGAATTGACCATGCGGATTTTTTCGATCGACGGCATCAGTTCCATTACCATCTTGGCAAGCTCAGATTCCAAAAGCGTCGGCGCACCGTAGCTAGTGCCGCGTTCAGCCGCTTCCTGCAGTGCCTTCACCACTTTAGGGTGAGCATGGCCGACGATCATCGGACCCCAGGAGCCGACGTAATCGATGTATTCATTGCCGTCGATATCGTATATCCTGCTACCCTTCGCCTTGGCAATAAACGGAGGATCACACGCTACGCGCGCAAACGAACGCACCGGGCTGTTAACCCCGCCGGGCATCAGAGTTTTAGCTTCAGCAAAAGCAGCTGAAGATTTAGTTAAGTTGAGCATTAATAAAACTCCTCCTATTTCATATCTATTGAAAATTTTTCATCTGCATAGTATAATAGAGCTAAAGAACGAGAGTCTTTCCGATGTTGTCGCGTCGGGCTTCTCTCCTAAAATCATTTGGTGTGAAAAGACCGAGTATGCCGGTAACATAAACGGTCTTTTTCTTCAATCAAAACAAACTAAACTAATCGTTCAGCAGCTGAAGCGTGCTAACAATCAGATTTATGACAGCTATCGCAAGCGATATTTTTTCATATTTCGTCATGTTATCACCTCCCTTGCGGGAGAAAAGACCGACCATCGGATTAACTCTCTTGGTGTCTATTATAGCATACATGATCGAAAATCAAAAGGCGGACACTTATCGTGTTCGCCTCTTTTCTTTGCTGTCATTTCATTGAAAAAATTTTTCCGCTATAGTATAATATAGCTAAAGAACGAGAGTCTCTCCGATGTTGGCGCGTCGGTGCTTCTCTCGAATTAGTTTCGATAAAAAGACCGAGTATGCTGGTAACATAAACGGTCTTTTGTTCTTACTGATATTCTAAAAATATATTAGTTGTTCAGCAATTGGAGCCTGCTGACAATTAAGTTTGCAACGCTTATCGCAAGTGCTATTTTTTCATAATTCGTCATATGCTCACCTCCCTTGCGGGAGAAAAGACCGACCATCGGATTAACTCTCTTGGTGTTTATTATAGCATATTGAGCGTAAAAGACAAAGGCAAGCATTTATATGCTTGCCTTTTTTTTATGTCTTTATATAAATAAGCTGCCAGATTATTTTTCTTCTTTAAGCCAGTGTGCTACGTCGATAGCGTGGTAGGTGATGATGATATCAGCTCCGGCGCGTTTCATGCTCATGAGGGATTCGAGCACGATGCGTTTTTCGTCGATCCAGCCGTTTTTAGCTGCTGCCTTGACCATGGCGTATTCGCCGCTGACATTGTAGACTGCGACGGGGCGGTCGATGCGGTCGCGTACCTGGCGCACGATGTCGAGGTAACACAGTGCCGGCTTGACCATGATCATGTCGGCTCCTTCTTCCATGTCGAGGTCGACTTCTTTCATGGCTTCGCGGCTGTTGGCGGGGTCCATCTGGTAGCCGCGTCTGTCGCCGAACTGCGGTGCGCTGTCAGCGGCATCGCGGAACGGTCCATAGTAACCGGAAGCGTATTTTACGGCGTAGGACATGATTGATACGTTCTTGTAGCCTGCTTCGTCAAGTGCTTCGCGGATTACGGCAATGCGGCCGTCCATCATGTCGGACGGTGCTATGATGTCGGCACCGCTCTTTGCCTGGCTTACTGCTACTTTTGCCAGCAGCGGCAGTGTTGCATCGTTGTCGACTTCATGACCGCAGAGTTCACCGCAGTGGCCGTGGGTCGTGTACTGGCAAAGGCAGACATCGCCGACGATGACGAGCTTGGGCACTGCTTCTTTGATGGCACGCATAGCACGCTGTACAGGGCTGTTGAGGTCCCACGCGCTAGAGCCGATTTCGTCTTTGTATTCCGGCAGGCCGAATACTTCGACTGCCGGAATGCCGAGTTCATAGACTTCTTTTGCTACTTTTACGGCATTGTCAACGGATAAATGGTATACATCGGGCATGCTGGGGATTTCTTCTTTGACGTTCTCGCCTGCTACGACGAATATCGGGTAGATCAAATCCTTGACGGAAAGAGTATTTTCGCGCACCATATCGCGGACAGCAGGGCTTATGCGCATACGGCGCGGTCTTAAAGTATTGAGTTTGTTAAACATTTTTTAACACCATCCAAAGTTTTTAATTTTATTTACTAAGCCGTCGATAGTGTAGACATCGGCTTCCACATCGACTGTCAGTCCATACTGAGCGCAGGTTCTGGCAGTGATGGGACCGATGCAGGCTTTGGCGGTCTTATCGAGCAATTTTTTATCATCGTCGATGAGCTTTAAGAGATTGTCCACAGTCGATGAGCTGGTGAAGGTTATCATATCGACCTTTCCTTCTTGGAGCATATGCTTGACGGCATCTTTTTCATCGTCCGTCATCTTCGTGCAGTAGGCTTCGACGACATCGACTTTCGCGCCCATCTGCTCCAGTCCTTCCGGCAGTGCTTCACGCGCTTTTTGAGCGCGCGGCAGCAGTATCTTCACGCCCTGCCAAATTTCATCCTTGAGGACTTCCAGCACGCCTTCAGCGCGGAACATCTTGGGCACTTTGTCAGCGATAATGCCGTTTTCGCGCAGCTTCTTCGCAGTAGCTGAACCGATGGCGGCGAATTTTGCCTTGGCAAGTGCGCGGGTGTCAAGGCCTTTTTGATGCAGGCGTGCAAAGAATCTTTCTACTCCGTTGACACTGGTGAAGATCAGCCAGTTATACGTATCGATCTGAGCGATAGCTCTATCCAGACCGGCGTAGTTATCGCTGGGCGGGGCTATCTTTATCACGGGTGCTTCCAGGCAGTTTGCACCGAGTTCTTCTAACTTCGCGGTGAGCTGCGATGCCTGTTCACGCGCGCGGGTTACGACTATATTTTTGCCGAACAGCGGCTTATTGTCAAACCACTGAATAGTCGGGCGCAGATTTACCACGTCACCGACGATGAATACGGCAGGCGGCTTCAAGCCGTGTTTTTTTACGTCTTCCGCTGCCGTGCCGACTGTAGTAACGAGCACTTCCTGTTCGGCTTTAGTGCCCCAGCGCACGAGTGCTGCCGGCGTGTCAGCACTGCGGCCGTATTTGATAAGCTGCTGTGTTATGTGCGGCAGATTGCCCACGCCCATCAAAAAGACGAGCGTATCGACCGCGGTGGCAAGCTTTTCCCAGTTGACATCAGATTTTCCCTTGGTGGGGTCTTCATGGCCGGTGATGACAGCAAACGATACTGCCACCTTGCGGTTCGTAACGGGAATGCCGGCATAGGCAGGTGCTGCTATAGCAGACGTAACGCCCGGCACGATTTCAAACGGCACGCCGTTTTTATGCAGTACCTCTGCTTCTTCACCGCCGCGGCCGAATACGAACGGATCGCCGCCCTTCAAGCGCACGACGCATTTGCCTTCTTTCGCCTTGTCAGCGATGAGCTGGCTTATCTGCTCTTGGCGCATAGCGTGATTGCCTGCCTGCTTGCCCACGTATATGTATTCCACATCAGCGGGTGCAAAAGCCAGCAGCCGTTTATCCGCTAGATAATCGCAGATGACGACATCTGCCTTGGCAAGACAATCCCTGCCCTTGAGTGTTATCAAGCGGTAATCACCCGGCCCTGCTCCCACTAAATACACCATTTTACTTTCCTTCATATCAAATACCCTCCAAGCATTTTGTATGCCTCCGATTTATATAAATCACTATAAAATCAATTACAGCAAAGCCCCAAGCTCTGCATTATAACGAGTCCGCCGTTTGCCAGCAGTTTTTCTGCCAGCTGAACTCCTAACTGCTCTGCCTCTTCACGTTTTCCAATGAGCTTATCGCGAATCAGGCAGCCGCCGTCAAGCGAGCCGATGACTGCTTCCACGCTGAGCCTGTCCAAAGAATCCACTTCAGCATAAACGCCGACCGGCACCTGACAGCCGCCTTCAACTCTGCCCAAAAAAGCGCGTTCAGCAGTGGCTGCATCAGCGGTGGCTTCATCGTGCAGAAAACGCAGCATATCGTTTATCTCATCATTATCGCGGCGCGTTTCGATAGCAAGTGCTCCCTGTCCTACGGCGGGCAGGCATATTTCACGCGGTATTACCTGAGTTATGCGATTGCCGAAACCCAAGCGTTTCAAGCCGGCGACAGCGAGAATCACGGCATCGAAATGCTCTTCCTCCAACTTGCGCAGGCGCGTGTTGACATTGCCGCGCAGGCTCTGAATATTGAGGTCCGGGCGGTAGCTCAAAAGCTGTGAGCGGCGGCGCAGGCTGGAAGTGCCTACCTTCGCGCCCTGCGGCAGATTATCCAGCGTCTTATATAAAGGGCTTACGACTGCATCGCCGCAGTCAAGCCGCTTAGTTATCACTGAAATACTCAATTTATCCGGCAGTGCCGTCGGCATATCCTTTAGGCTGTGCACAGCCAAATCTATTTTGCCCTGAAGCATTTCCGTTTCCAATTCCTTGGTGAACAGCCCCTTGCCGCCAATTTTCGCAAGCGGCGCATCGAGTATCTTGTCGCCCTTCGTCGTGATGTGCAGCAGCTCGACTTGAAGGCCTTTATATTGGCTGCGCAGCCTGTCCGCTACGTAATTTGCCTGCCACAGTGCCAGCTGGCTGGCGCGCGTGCCGATTACAATTTTACTCCGCACTTTTATTT
>CATYZV010000066.1 GCA_958415865.1 uncultured Selenomonadaceae bacterium | reverse complement strand
GGTATATATTTGACGGCAGTGCACAGTGCTGCACTTCAACAGGAACAGTCTAAACAAATCACGAGTCAATAATTTATGCTGACTTGGCTGCCCTGTATATTCAACCTCTCTATCTATTTTTCCGGAGGCTTTCTTATGATAATAGGACATATCAATTATCTCAACTGTCTGCCGCTCTCTTACGCTTTTGAGCAGCAGCCCGATCATCCATTCAAAATCGTCAGAGATGTGCCAGCCGTTTTAAATGATGCTATCACTAAAGGCAGGCTCGATGCCAGCCCCGTTTCTTCCATCATCTACGCCCGCAACTTTGACAAACTGATGATACTGCCCGGCATCAGCATCATGGCAGACGACCATGTGCAGAGCATCATCCTCGTGAGCAAAAAGCCGATTGAGCAGATTAAAAACGGCAAGATTCTATTGACGAGCCAATCTGCCACTTCCCACTGCCTGCTCAAGATCATAATGCACAATGCCTATCATGCCGCACCGCAGTACGCCATTGAAAACATCAGCCCTGAAAATATCTTCCCTGAGCCTGATGCCGATGCGTCCTTGTTCATCGGCGACTACGCGCTCTACATGAAATACCATAAGCAGGATGACCTATATTATTACGATATAGGGCATGAATGGCATAAATTGACCGGCATGTGCATGGTCTATGCCCTTTGGGTAGTGAACCGCGATTTCGCCGCAGTCAACCCGCAGGAAACTTCGCGCATGCAGAAATTCATCCGAAACGGTTTCAAATTCGGCTTTCTTCAGCAGGACAAAGCCATTGATACACTGGCACGCTCCAAGCCGTTTACGCACGAACAGCTGGACGAATACCTGCACATCATAAAATGGGATCTCGGAACTGAGCAGCTTCGCGCTTTGTCCTTATTCTACAAATACGCGTATGAAATGAAATTGATCGACAAAGTACCGCCGCTCGATATATTTAAATATTGACAGTACAAGCAAAATGCCGCCGGCTGATAGAGCCGGCGGCATTTTATATAGATATGGGAAAGAAATACCGAATTTAACTTATTTGAGGATACCGAGCCAGAAGCCTACGATACCGAGAGCGAACAGACCGAAGATGATCCAGATGGCATTGACTTTATTCTTCATGAGCTTGATGCACAGGAAGGTCAAGAGCAGCGGCACTAGACCGGGCATCAGCTGATCGAGGATGGACTGAACGGTCGTTACGACTTCTTTGCCGTCCTGCATCGTTATGCGCGAGATTTCTACCGGTATGTTGACGGTGGTCCACTTATTGACTAATGCACCCATGACGAAGAGCCCCAAGATGGAAGCACCTTCCGTGATCTTCTGCAGCGTGTTGCCTGCTACGTCGGAGATGATGTCAGTACCTTTGCTGTAGCCGTATTTAATGCCGTACCAGCGCACGAGCAGACGGACTATGTTGAACAGCAGGAAGAAGAGGATCGGGCCGAACAGGCTGCCGCTCAGTGCAAGGGATGCGCCGAGTGCTGCGCAGATCGGGCGCAGAGTGCCCCAGAAAATCGGGTCGCCGACACCGGCGAGAGGGCCCATCATGCCGACTTTGATACCGTTGATAACGCCGTCGTTGATGTCTTTGCCGTTGGCTTTCTGTTCTTCCATTGCAGCTACAACGCCGATGATAGGAGCCGTTACGAACGGCTGAGTGTTGTAGAATTCGAGATGGCGTTTTAACGCTGCTTTGCGTTCATCGCCTTCATAGAGTTTCTTGATGATAGGGATCATGCCGAAGCAGAAGCCCAGAGCCTGCATACGTTCCATATTCCAGGAAGCCTGCAGAAAGTTTGAACGGACGAATGTCCAGAATAAATCGCTTGATGTTAATTTTTTCATTGCTGCCATCCTCCTTAGTCGTCTAATTCATCGTCGAGATCGTCATCTGCAGTGCTCTTTGCCGGACCTGCTGCCGCCGGAGCTGCCTGCACCTGATGATACTTAGGATTGAGCTGAATGTAAACGATAGCGCATACGAGACCGATAACGCCGAATGCAACGAGGTTGAAATCGGTGAAAGCTGCTGTTACGAAGCCGAGGAAGAAGAAAGGCATGAGGTAATTTGCCTGCATCATGTTGATGACCATTGCATAACCTACTACAACGATGAAGCCGCCTGCAACCTGAAGGCCGCCGGTGATGACGGGAGGAATAGCATCGAGCATGCCCTGAACAGCATCAGTGCCGATGTACATAGCAACGAGCAGGGAAGGAACTGCTACGCGCAGTGCCTGCAGAGCCAATGCGCCGATGTGGCAGATATCGATGCCGCGCATATTGCCTTCAGCGGCAAAGCCGTCGGCTTTATGCTGGAAGAATACGGTAACTGTACGGCAGAGAATCGTGAGCACCTGACCTGCTGCCGCAAGCGGCATAGCGATAGCGATGCCGGCACCGATGCTCTGATGGCCGGCGATTACGAGGATGGTAGAGATGACGGATGCCAGTGCTGCGTCAGGAGCCATTGCTGCACCGATGTTCATCCAGCCCAGAGCGATCATTTCCAGTGTACCGCCGATGATAATGCCTGTAGTCATATCGCCCAAGATAGCACCTACGAGAGTGCAGGCGATCAGCGGACGGTGCGTCTGAAATTCATCCAGTACGCTGCCCATGCCCGCGATGGCTGAAACAATAAAAACTGCTATGAGTTGTAATCCACTTAGTTCCATTGAAAATACCTCCATTCGGATATTTTGGCAAATATAGATTTTTCGATTTTATTTTGGCAAATTTGGCAAATATGATGACTGCTGCGCAGCTTTACGCTGCGCCTGTATAGCTTTAAATAAGCTTATTTGAGGATTTCCATGAGATTTACGCGCTTGTCCGTATCGACTTTGCGGTATTCGATTTCAATACCTTTATCGCTTAGTGCTTTAAATGCTGCAACATCTTCATCATTTACGGATACTGCGTTATTGACCTGACGCTTGCCTTCTTTGAAGCTCATGCCGCCGACGTTTACGGATTTGATGTCCACGCCGCCTTCTACCATGCGCAGTACACTCTGCGGGCAGGTGAACAGCAGCAGGCATTTATCGTTTTCGTATTTCGGGTTTTTGTAGACGCGGATTGCTTTATCTACGCTTACTACGCTGGATTTGATGCCCGGAGGCGCAACCTGTTTCAAAAGCGTAGCACGGATGGTATCTGCTGCTACTTCATCATCGCATACGATTATGCGCTGGCAGCCTGTAACCTTTGCCCATACAGTAGCTACCTGGCCGTGAATAAGGCGGTCGTCAATTCTAGCTAATACAATTTTCATTATAAATCGTCTCCTTCATCGTCATTAGATTCTTCTACTTGACTCTTATGAAATTTCATAGCACCGGCTGCGGCTGCTTCCACAGCTTTTTCCATGGCATCCTGAACATTTGCCGAACCTGCATTGCACATGCGGTAATTGATGACTTCCACCAGCATCGGCAGGCTGACACCTGTTACAATACCGCACTTATCATCTTCCATAGCAATGCGGCAGGCAGCGTTGTACGGGCTGCCGCCGAACAGGTCATTCAGCACGATAAGCCCGTTCGTCGTATCCAAGCCGGCAATAGCGTCTTTATACTTCTTCATCAGATCTTCCGGACCTTCCCCCGGCACCAGAGTAACCGTAGCCAGATTATCCGGCTGTCCGCAGATCATCGCACAGGTTTTTACCAGCTCTTCAGCGAGATGACCGTGAGTCCCTACAATAATACCCAGCATAAGCAAATCCTCCCTCATAAAATTGAATTAAATTAATCTATTATTATTTCTGCCTATATATTAATGCAAGTATCGTGCCAAAATCAGTGTCAATGTTTTTAGCCTGTCATTTAAGCAACTTTCCGATTTAATTATGCAAATAGACTAAAAAATAACACTGTTATGTCTAAAAAAAATCTGTGTCAATACAAAACTGACACTAAAACAGTTTCTGTATCAACACAGAGATGACAAAATGCTTATAGACAGCAAATCAAATCATATTTACAATGTAGCGCAGTTCATCATCGGTAAGCCTGATACGGAGTGTCTTGTAAAATATTCCCGCCGCTTCCTTGACCACGGCAAATCGTGCGCTGTCCACTTCGCCCATAGCCTGCTGATTGTAGGTGAGACCGCTGTGTGTAACCATGCGCTCTAAGGCACAGCCGATATGCACCACCATTTTTAATTTCTGCGGATTGTCCCATTTCAGCGATAGATTTTTTTCTAGTGTGTCAACATAATCCAGCAAGATACTTACGATTTTATTCGGATTCAAGTACAGAAGCATTTCGCTAAGCCCGTCTTCGCAGAAACGGCGCAGTACGATATTCGTTTCTTCTGCCTTGACAGGGATATTTCTGCCGCTGACAATCTCGCGCAGTATGATATCGCCCTGCCCGCTTATTATCTGCTCAATCGGAATGAACGGCGCGTCAATATGGGGATTTTTTATGCCAACTACAGCGATTATCTGATACTTGCGCGATATCTGTGTCAAATCCTCATTCATACGAGCAAGCCCGATCGGAATGACCTTGATATGGCTCATGGAAACATCTACTAAGATGTCTATGATCAAATTGCGCAGTTTTTCCGCCGTTCCCCTGCCGCTGCTGCAAATGGTAACGACAGCTTTGTCCCTGCCGTGCTGCTCTGCCTCCGTGCTCACGCCGTTGTGTTCATAACCGCTGAAATTCTTGAGAGAATCGTAGACCGCCGACAGGCTGATGCCCGCAATATCGACCTTGCGCATCGCCTCCAGCACAAACGGCGTTGTAACCATACCCAGCGTGCGCACCGGCACACCCAGCCGCTCTTCCAGTATCGGGCCGAAGCTGCAGAGCGAGCCCATATCCGCCATCAGCAGCACACCTTGGCGGCAGTCGAGGCTGCTGAGCTGCTCCACTATCTGATCGAGCATGTCATCAGGCCGGCACTCCAGAGGCATATCGAATGCCAGCAGAGGAGCTTTATTGGCACTGAACAGCTTGCGTGCTACGTTGACCATTGAACTTGCCGTGTACTCGCCGTGCATTACGACAGCGATAACGACTTTCTGCGATTTGTCCTCCTGCTTTAGCGACTGCAATAGCATGGCAAAGTATTCCGTTTCTGCCTGCGACACACTGATCTTGTATTTATCCTCGATCATCTGCTTTATCTTCATCGCCAGCTCAAATTCCACCGAAGATTTATCGACAGTTCCTTCTAATAAATTACGCGTGCCCTGCGCCCCTTTTACCCTGTTGAACAGCGAACTAAGATGCAGCCCGAACGCATAGAGAAAACGCTCCCTCGACACCAGATTTATGTATTTCGCCGCCAAATCGACCACCTGCTGAGCAAAATTCACCATATCCGCATCGATTATCTTCAATAATCTATCGTAGACCGACAGCGATACATCGTCTTTTTGATTGTAAAAGGTCTTTACGTACGTGTTGACATCGGCCACTACAATCTGCTTTATAATGCCGTCCTCAATGCCTTCGCGCTTCAGCATATTGACCTTGTTTTCCACCATCTGATACAGATTGAACGGCTCGTCCTCGCTCTCGCGCGGTAATTTACTGCGGCTAGACGGCGTTACATACAGATCTTTTTCAATATAGTGGCTGACCATCGCCGTCTCTTCACGCGCCTGGCTCATCGGCAGAATACCTGACTTGATATTCGGCGGCAGCATCTGATACGTTATGGCAATCTGTCCGCCCGTCCTTATGCCGTTCAAAAATGCCTGTGCACACAATAGGCGGATATTCGATTTGAGCTGTCCGACATTGCCGCTGCCGATGCTGCCGATTATCGCCTTGAGCGCGTCAGCTGAAACTCGGACCGGCTTTTTAATGCTGCGCGATTCCTCAGTGAACAGCACCGTAACGATCTCCACCTTTTCTTTGAGAGAACGCTGCACAAGGGGCGGAATGGAGATTATATTCGGTATGCGCCGCTTGAACGTCTTGGTCAGCACCGAATCGGGATTTTCCGTCGTCGCTCCTATTATCAGCACATCGGCAGTGCGCTCGCGCTTCGTCTCGCCGAGCCGGTTAAACGTGCCTGTATCCATGAAGTAGAAGATCATTTCCTGCCCTTCCGGCGGGAGGCGGTGAATTTCATCAAGGAATAAAATTCCCTTGTCAGCCGATTCAATCAGCCCCGGAGCAGCCTTGTCCGCACCTGTAAACGCGCCGCGGATATGACCGAACACATGCGAGAGCAATAGCTGGGGATTATTGTAATAATCGGCGCAGTTGAAAGTAACGAACGGAGCATTGCTGGCAAACCGCCCCACATCCTTGCCGAAATCGAACATCATATGCGCCAGCAGCGTCTTGCCCACGCCCGTTTGTCCCACTATCAGAGTGTGCAGCCCGTTAGGCGGATAGATGACAGCTGCCTTCGCCTGCTCCACCTGCGTCTTTAGGCTGTCATGCGCGCCTATCAGATTGGCAAACGCCGAATCCTCCTGCCCGGACTGTGCCTTGATATGCGCTGTTTCCACCGGCTGCGGCAGCTGACCTGCCGGCTCATCTGCTGCCTCTGCTATCTTGTACAGAACCGGCCGACCTGCAATCTTGGCTATTTTCCCCATGCGGTAGAGGCGGTTCAGCTCGCGGCTGACATTGCTGCGCAGAAAACCCAGCTCATCAGCAATATCCGCCGCTGCAATGCCCGCTCGTCCTTCATCGGTCTGGCTTAGGTTCTGCAAATACTCGTATATCTTATCCATTCTCTTCATCTATATGACCGCCTCTCTTTTCTATCATTATATCTAAACTATACCACAAAAAAACAGCAGGCAAAATATACCTGCTGTTTTAAGCTCGGAAAATCTGTGTCAAATTTTATCGTGTGCAAAATCCATCTTTTCAGTTTCAGAGCTGTACTGCGTACGGAATTTGCGTTCAATTTCTTCCATCGATAAGCCTTTCGTTTCCGGCATGCAGTATTTCACGAACATCAGCGAAAGCACGCCCATCACAGCGAATACGAAGAAGGTATTCGACATGCCGACGATGCCGATGAGTATCGGGAAGGTAAAAGTAACGGCGTAGACAGTCAGCCAGAATACGAAAATAGCAAGCCCCATGCCCGTACCGCGCATGCGCAGCGGGAATATCTCAGAGATTACGACCCAGGTTACCGGCGATACGAAAGTCTGCTGGAATGCGAGGAACACAACTGTCAGTGTCAGCACAAAATATGGCAGTACTGCCGTGCCGTCCAGCACCGTCGAAATGATACCGAGCAGAATATTAGAGCATAAAATTCCGATGAGACCCACAGCGAGCATTCTGCGGCGCGTTAATCTGCGCACCAAATAGAAACCTGCAATAGTACCTACGACCGAGATTATGCCGTTGGCGATATTGCCGACAAGTGCCGCATCCGTACTGAAGCCTGCCGTTGTCAGTATCTGCGAGCCGTAGAACATGATGCCGTTAACGCCGGTGAGCTGCTGAATTACACCGATCACCACGCCTAAAATCAGGATGTGCTTCATCCACTTTTCTTTGAAATCCTTGAAAGATAAATTGCGCTGTGATTTCTGTTCGTTGAGCAAATCACAGATACCGTTAAGCTCTGCTACAGCTTTCATTTCTGTTTCATGCGTCTGCTTGAGAATTTCCAAAGCTTCACTGACTCTGCCTTTCGCTACGAGCCAGCGCGGTGATTCTTTGTTGAACATCATGCCGACGAAGAATAAAATCGCAGGCAAGGATGCGATACCGAGCAGATAACGCCAGATGCCGGGATTGTCGCCGAAAGATATCGCTATGACTGCATTGATGATGTAGGCGAGCAGCTGGCCGGATACGATGACTAATTCCATCATAACGACGAGGCTGCCGCGCAGATTTTCCGTCGCGATCTCAGCCAGATAAGCCGGAACCGTAACCGAAGCACCGCCGACCGCAATGCCCAGCACGAAGCGAAAAGCTATCATCATCACCGCATTGACCGACAGAGCACATCCCAAAGTTGCCGCGAAGAATATCACAGCTAAATACATCAGCGTGCGTTTTCTGCCGATCAGATCCGCTATGCGTCCGCCCGCCAGAGCACCGACAGCACATCCAAGGCAGATAGCACTGCCTACCATGCCCTCCAGCACCGGGGTCAAATCCAGCTGATCCGGACGTGCCATATACGGCAAGGCTCCATTGATAACACCCGTATTGTAGCCAAACAGCAGTGAACCCAGTGTAGAAATAATCGCCATAGTCAGCACAATACGCTGAGCATGAACATTTACCTTTTGACTTGACATATATATCCCTCTCTCTACAAATACAATATATTTGTAGAGAGAGGGATATATA
>CATYZV010000065.1 GCA_958415865.1 uncultured Selenomonadaceae bacterium | reverse complement strand
TTGTATATGCAAATAGTATTATTTTCTAAAAAGCTTTTTATATCATCCAGTATCTTATCTCTGTCGATATACTGCTAATTTTGCTGTACTGTATATCGACAGAAATTTTTGGAGATGGTATCATCCATTATTTCTCAGTCTATTTTGATCATGCGGTAACCTATTCCGATATGGGTTTGGATGTATTCGGGATTTGCTGTGTCTTTTTCGATTTTTTTGCGCAGTGTTGCCATGAATACGCGCAGGGAGGCTACGTTGTTTTCCCATGCGCTGCCCCAGACTTCGCGGGTGATGTAGGTGTGGGTCAGGACTTTGCCGATGTTTTTGGCGAGGAGGCAGAGCAGTTTGTATTCTATGGGGGTTAAGTGTATTTCTTGGCCGCGGCAGTAGACACAGCCGGAGGAGTAGTCTATTTTTAGTTCGCCGTTGATGAAGGTGGAGTTTTCTACGCCGGCTGATTGTACGTAGTTGAGGCGGCGGATGGTGGCGCGCAGGCGGGCGAGGAGTTCGTCGACGGAAAAGGGTTTTGTGATGTAGTCGTCGGCTCCGGCATCGAGTGCGTCGATTTTGTCTTTGTCTTCGCTGCGGGCACTTATGACGATGATGGGCAGGCTGGACCAGGTGCGCAGCTGTTTTATTATTTCTACGCCGTCCATGTCGGGCAGTCCTAGGTCTAGGAGAATTATATCGGGTTTGTGGGATACGGCTTCTAAGAGTGCCTGCTGTCCCGTGGAGGCTGTATGGAATTTGTAATTCTGCATTTTTAGTGTCGTGGAAATTAGGCTGCGCACTGCGGAGTCGTCTTCTACTATCAGGATGAATGGTTTATTCACTTATACTTATCTCCTCTGCTTGTAATGTAAAGATGAATACTGTTCCATGCGGCTTGTTGTCTTTGACTGCGATGGTGCCGCCATGGGCGTTGATGATGGATTTGCACAGGCTGAGCCCGATGCCCATGCCGCGGCGGCTGTCGGATACGGTGCTGGTGGCGGTGTAGAACATTTCAAATATCTTGTTCTTGGCTTCGTCCGGTATGCCGGGGCCGTTATCGGCGATCGATACGACGGCTTTGTGGTTTTTGAGTGCGGCACTGATGACGATTTCTGAGCCTTTAGGAGTGTATTTTACGGCGTTGTCGATGATGTTGACAAACACTTGGACCAATAGGCGTGAATCTGCTTTTACCATGATTATGTCGTCGGGATTTTTAAATATTATTTTGTGGTCGTAGCTGTGGCGCAGTGTGTGCTTCATCGCTGCATTGACAATGTCGTCTAAAAGCTCTGTCTGGAGGTTTATTTTCATCGTGCCGTTTTCAATCCGCGTTACGGACAGTATGTTTTCCACGAGGTTGATCAGCCAGATGGAATCGTCGTAGATATTGCGGTACAGCTCGATCTTCTTTTCATCGCTGATTTTTTCGGCGTTGCTCAAGAGAAAGTCGGCATTGCCGGAAATACTCGTCAGCGGCGTGCGCAGATCGTGCGATATGGAGCGCAGCAGGTTGGCGCGCAGCTGTTCATTTTTTGCCTGTAAAAACATTTCCTGCCTTTTTTTGTTGTAAATTTCTTTTTCTAGTGCCAGTGAACATTCACCTAGCATTGACATGACGAGGTTGTTTTCAAATACGTCGAGCGGATTGTGGTCGAGGGCAATGCCGATAACGCCGTGTACATCATTGCCGGAGCGGATGGCCAGATAGAGGCATTTTGCCTCGCCGAGTGTACCGGTAGAGGCTCCGGCGCGTTTGTTGTTCTTGTAGACCCAGCGTGCTACGGCTCGTTCATTGACGGAAATCAGGGTGTCTTCTTCCCTTGTTTTATCTTCTGAGTATACAACCGGCGGCAATAGGCCTTTGGCATCGGCTCCGTAGTATACGATGGGGCGGTTGAGCAGTTTCAATAATTGATGTGAAGTAACTGAAGCGATGGCTGCATCGCTGCCCGCCTGCTGAAGCAACTGATTCGTTTCCAGCAGGACCTTGGTGCGGTAAGCAAGGCGTGCCGACTGAATCGCCTGTTTTTTTATCTTGTTGGTCAGGCCGCCTGTGATGAACGCCGCTATGAACATCACGGCAAAAGTGATGGTATAAACGGGATCGTAAGCGGCAAAAGTAAAGCGCGGCTCGATGAATAAAAAGTCGAATGCCAGTACGTTGAGCACTGCCAGCATAACGCTGTGAAAGCGGTTGGAAGTGCGCAGAGCCGTGATCAATACACCCAGTATGTACACTGTCATGATATTTGCATCACCGAGATCCATGGCGTAGAACACCATTCCGATCATGCTGGTGATGATGAAAACGACTCCTGTCGTTATTATATCCGAGGAATTGAAAATCTCTTTTTTGTCGATGATCTTGGACAGATTTGCCTTGGAAACCATCGCGTTGCTGTCGGGGATTACGTGAATATCTATGCTTGGTATCTGCTCGATCAATTTATCTGTGAACGAATGGCGGAACAGCCTGCCGATTAATCCTGCTGAGGGAGTTCTGCCCACGACTATCTTGGAAACGCCATTCAATTTGGCAAATTCGCCTATCTGGAACGGAATATTATCCCCCGTTACGGTTTCGATCTTTGCTCCCAGCTGCTCTGCCAGATGAGTGTTGCTGCGCAGGCGTTTTTTATCCTTGTCCGGCATCTTGTCAAAATCCGAAGTCTGCACGAACAGTGCCGTAAAGCGTGCCTTGAAGGCATCCGCCATGCGCGCCGCTGTCCTGATTATGCGTGGATTGGACGGTGAAGATGACAGGCATACGAGAATGTGCTCATCGGTGTAATAATCTTTATTAGCGTCATTCTTTGCCTTTAAGGAAATCTTGTTGACCCTGTCTGCCATGCGGCGCAGTGCTATTTCGCGCAGGGCGGTCAGATTCTCGACGGAAAAGAAATTGCTCAGTGCCCGCTTTGCCTGCTTTTCGCGGTAGATTTTGCCTGCCTTTAGGCGTTCGAGCAGATCGGCAGGTTCGATATCCACCAATTCCACCTGATCTGCATCGTCAAATACGCGGTCGGGTATGCGCTCATGCACGATGATCTGCGTTATAGAGGCGACGATATCGTTGAGGCTTTCGATGTGCTGCACGTTGACCGTGGTGTAGACATCAATGCCTGCCTGCAAGAGTTCTTCGATATCCTGATACCGTTTCATGTGCCGGCATCCTTCAGCATTCGTATGCGCAAGCTCATCGACGAGTATCAGCTCCGGCTTGCGCTTGATAGCTGCATCGAGGTCAAATTCATTGAGCTTTATATCCTTGTAGTTGACGACGAGCGGCGGCAGTGATTCCAGCCCGTCGACGAGTGCCATCGTCTCAGGCCTGGCGTGCGGCTCGATGTAGCCCGCCACGACATCCACGCCCTGTGCTTTGGCAGCGTGTGCCGCCTGCAGCATGGCATACGTCTTGCCCACTCCGGCAGCATAGCCGAAGAATATCTTCAATTTGCCTTTTGCTGCTTTTTTTTCCTCTACTTTTATCTCATTGAGGATATCATCGGGAGATTTGCGTATCACCGGCATTAGAGATTCCTCCTCATTTGTTTCTTCTTTATATCTTAATCTATAGAACTGTTTTTTGCAATAAACCAACATACCTCCACATCTAAAATTGCCGTTTAGACATGGAGGTATCTGTTGGGTGAGCTATTTATTTAAGCCTGTCAGCTGATGATTTTTTCAAGCATCAGATTTACTTTCAGTACGTTTACCGTATCTTCACCGAAGAAGCCCAGGAATTTATGGCTGGTGCATTTGTCGATGATAGCCTGCACATCGGCTTCGCTCATGTTATTTTCACGGGCGAGGCGCGGTACCTGATATTCAGCAGCAGCTACGGAGATGTCCGGGTCAAGGCCGCTGCCGGAGTTGGTAACGAGGTCTACAGGGATGGGTTTGTCGCCCTGTTCAGGGTTGGCCTTTTTGATCTTTTCCACACGTTCAGCTACGAGTTTTTCATAATCTTCGCTTGCCGGGCTGAGGTTGGACGGAGCAGCGTATGCGAGCTGGTTGCCGTCAGCGTCTTTATAGGTGCTGACATCGAGCTTCGTAATGCGGCCCCACATATGCTTATCGCTGGTGAATTGCTGGCCGAGCAGTTCACTGCCGTATTTAACGCCGTTTACTTCAATGATCTTGCCGTTTGCAGCATCCGGGAACAGCACCTGGCAGATGCCGGTCATCACCATAGTGTAGATGAAGCCGCAGAATACTGTAAATACGACTACACTGAGAAACGCTTTTCTGAAATTAGTCATTGCAAATTCTCACCTTTCTCCAGTTTAAGCCAAGCCGAGGCCGACGAGTATCATATCGATCAATTTGATGAAAATGAACGGTACGATGATGCCGCCGAGGCCGTAGATGAGCAGGTTTCTCTTCAAGAGTTCGCCTGCCGGAACTTCGCGGTATTCAACACCTTTGAGTGCCAGAGGAATCAAAGCTACAATGATCAGCGCGTTATAGATGATAGCGGAGAGCACTGCGCTCTGCGGGCTGTGCAGATTCATGATGTTGAGTGCGGCAAGACCCGGATAGAGGGTGATGAACAGCGACGGAATGATGGCAAAGTACTTAGCCAAGTCATTGGCGATACTGAAGGTCGTCAGCGAGCCGCGGGTCATCAGCAACTGTTTGCCGATGCGGACTACGTCGATGAGCTTCGTAGGCGAGGAATCGAGGTCGACCATGTTGCCGGCTTCCTTAGCTGCCTGAGTACCGGTGTTCATAGCTACGGCGACATCTGCCTGAGCCAGTGCCGGAGCGTCGTTCGTGCCGTCGCCGGTCATAGCAACGAGATGGCCTTTTGCCTGGAAGTCGCGGATCATGGCGAGCTTGCCTTCAGGAGTTGCTTCAGCGAGGAAGTCATCCACGCCTGCTTCAGCAGCGATAGCAGCAGCTGTCAGCGGGTTATCGCCGGTGATCATGATGGTCTTAATACCCATTTTGCGAAGGTCGGCGAATTTTTCTGCAACGCCTTCCTTAATGATATCTTTTAAGTTGATTACGCCGAGAACCTTAAAGTCTTCAGCTACGACCAGCGGAGTGCCGCCGGCTTCAGCGACGCGCTTTACGGCTTCTTCACATTCAGTGGTGTACTTGCCGCCGTTTGATAAAACGTAATCTTTGATGGCTTCAGCTGCACCTTTGCGCACCTGATGGCCGTCGTAGTTGACACCACTCATTTTCGTCTTAGCGGTGAACGGAACGAATTCCATGTGTTTTTCTTCGATATTTCTGCCGCGCAGGCCGAATTTTTCTTTGGCGAGCACTACGATGCTGCGGCCTTCCGGCGTTTCATCGGCGAGGGAAGACAGCTGAGCAGCGTTGGCAAGTTCATTGACTTCCGTGCCGTCAACAGGGATGAATTCAGCAGCCTGGCGATTGCCGAGCGTGATAGTACCGGTCTTGTCGAGCATCAGGATGTCAACGTCGCCGGCAGCTTCAATAGCACGACCGCTCATAGCGAGGACATTGGCCTGATTGAGGCGGCTCATGCCTGCGATGCCGATAGCGGAGAGCAGAGCACCGATGGTGGTAGGAGCCAAGCAGACGAGCAGTGCTACCAGGGTAGTGATAGAAGAAGGATTCGGCTTATCCATCAAGCCTGCCGAGAAATCGGAGAACGTGTACAGAGACATCGTTACGAGGATGAAGATGATGGACAGAGCGATCAGGAAAATCTGAAGAGCAATTTCGTTAGGAGTCTTTTTGCGGGCTGCACCTTCGACCATGGAAATCATCTTGTCGAGGAAGGATTCACCGCTGTCGCACGTTACGCGGATAACGAGCCAGTCAGAAGTAACGGTCGTACCGCCGGTAACTGCCGAGCGGTCGCCGCCGCTTTCCCTGATTACAGGAGCAGATTCACCGGTGATAGCGGATTCATCAACGGATGCTGCACCTTCGATTACTTCGCCGTCGGCAGGAATCTGCTGGCCGGCTTTGACGATTACGACATCGCCTTTTTTCAGATCAGAGGAAATAACGGTAGTGAAATTTTCTTTATTAGCAGGATCGGAAAGCTTATACGCTTCAACGTCCTTTTTGGCAGCGCGCAGGGCATCAGCCTGTGCTTTGCCACGGCCTTCTGCAATAGCTTCAGCGAAGTTTGCAAACAGGCAGGTGAGCCACAAAATAACGGCGATAGCGAAAGTGTAGCCGGAGGATACGTCTTTCAGGCCGCCGAGAGATGCGATCCAGAGGAGAGTTGTGAGGATGGCTGAAATAAATACCAGGAGCATAACAGGATTTTCAGCCTGAGTCTTAGGGCTCAATTTTATAAATGAATCTTTAATCGCTCTCGTCAGCATAGCGTTGTCGGTGAGAGCGGATTTAGCTTGTGCCATTTCTGTATTTTACCCCCTATCAAGAAATCATGCCGAAGTATTCGGCTACAGGTCCCAGAGACAATGCAGGGAAGAAGTTCAGGGCACCTACCAAAATTACGACGAAGATGAGCAGGAATACGAACATACCGTTGCTCGTGGAGAGCGTGCCGGCAGTAACTGCTACTTTCTTCTTCTGAACGAGGCTGCCTGCTACAGCAAGCATACCGAGGATAGGAAGCAGACGAACGAAGATCATTTCAAGGCCGATAGTAACGTTGATGAACGGAGTATTGGCATTGAAGCCGGCAAATGCGGAACCGTTGTTGCCGCCGCCGGAAGAGTAAGCGTAGAGCATTTCCGAGAAGCCGTGTGCACCGCCGTTGTTAAGGCTGTCAGGCACACCGGGCCATACTGCAGCGAGACCGCAGAATACGAGGATGCCGATAGGAGTTGCCAGGCAGACGAGCGTTGCCCATTTCATATCGTAAGGTTCAATTTTTTTGCAGAGATATTCAGGTGTACGGCCTACCATCAAGCCTGCGATGAATACCGTGAGGATTGCGAATGCGAGCATACCGTAAAGACCGCAGCCAACGCCGCCGAATACGACTTCACCGAGCTGCATCTGGAGTGTAGGAACGAGACCGCCGAGCGGTGTGTAACTGTCGTGCATGGAGTTTACGGAACCGTTGGAAGCTGCCGTGGTGAACGTAGCCCAAGTAGAGGATGCTGCAATACCGTAGCGGGATTCCTTGCCTTCCATGTTGCCGCCTGCCTGACCGTCAGTGCTTACGATGTCAACGGCACCGTTTTGAGCCAGCTGAGGCGTACCTGCCTGTTCATTTACAGCTGCGATAGCGAGGAAAGCAACGAGCATTATGAACATAGCAGCGAAGATTGCTACGCCCTGTTTCTTATCTTTGATATTGCGGCCGAAAGTGAAGCAGAGGCCTACAGGAATTAACAGAAGTGCGATACATTCAAATATATTGGTAAGAATATTCGGGTTTTCCAGCGGATGTGCAGAGTTTACGCCCATGAAGCCGCCGCCGTTAGTACCGAGCTGTTTAATAGCGATCTGGCTGGCACCGGGGCCCATCGGTACGAACTGCTGAGTGATGATGGTTGCACCGTCAACGGGCTGACCGTCAACAGTTACCGTATTGGTGTCGGTATTGATTACTGCATTTTCAATCAGGTTGCCTTCGCTGTCAGCAGCTACAGGTTCCAGAAGCTGTACGGACTGAGCCGGGGACAGGTTCTGAACAACGCCCTGAGAGGAAATAACGAGTGTAACGATAATGCTCAAAGGCAGGAGAATATAAATGGTGGAACGAGTGAGGTCAACCCAGAAAGAACCGACCGTGTTTGCCTTAGCGCGGACAAAACCGCGGATTACAGCGAACAGGACTGCTATACCGGTTGCAGCTGAAACGAAGTTCTGAGTAGTGAGGCCCATGAACTGCGAGAAATAACTCAGCTGGCCTTCACCGGAATATGCCTGCCAGTTCGTGTTGGTAGCGAAGCTTGCTGCCGTGTTGAAGGACAGATGCCAGCTCATCGGGTCGATGTTCTGCGGGTTAAAAGGCAGAACGTCCTGGAAGCACTGGAACACAAACAAGAAACCGAGACCGATGAAGAAGAACCATACAACAGATATAAAATATTGCTTCCAAGTCTGTTCTTCGTCAACCTTAACACCTACGAGCTTGTAGATGAGATTTTCCAGCGGTTTTAATACAGGAGTCAAAAAGGTCTTTTCACCCGTCATGACTTTGCCCATATAGCCGCTTATAGCATAGCCGAAAATAACAAGTACTGCCAAAAATACGATGTACTGCAAAACCGTACTCATTATTGTTCATCTCCCTTCATAAGAATGTAGAAATAGTAGATAAGCAATAATGTCGCGATTATGCCGCTTATCCAAACTAGAATATTCATTTTCATTCCTCCTTGTGTAAGACTTATATTACTACTCAGGAGCTAAGAATGGTGTTAGAGTATATAGCAGCGATGTTAAGATTATGTTAATATAATGGTATGAAATTTTCTCAATCTTGTTAAGATTGTAATACAACTTTTATTTTCAATGTAAAAAGCCTGTAAAATCAAGCATTGTAACAGATGAAA
>CATYZV010000064.1 GCA_958415865.1 uncultured Selenomonadaceae bacterium | reverse complement strand
ATTCCTGATTTTCCGGCGAAGGCTGCTGGCCGATGGTGCCGGCAGGAGCCTGGACCCTATGGATATTTGTGAATCAATAAAATGAAAGAGGGATCGGCAATGAAGATAAATAAGCTGAAACGGATTTTGACGGTGATGGTCATAATGATAGCGGCGGTGATGGTGCTGGCAGGCTGCGGCAGCGATAAGGATGCAGGCAGCTCGGCATCGAATGCGCCGATAACGACGGAGGGCAAGGATGAAGGTGCTGTGCTGAGAATAGCGGCTCAGCCGTATCCGCTCTACACTTCGGTCTATGTAGCTCACAACTTGGGCTTCATAGATGAAGAGTTTAACAAGATCGGTGCCAAGTACGAATGGAACGAATTTAAGTCAGGTCCGCTCGTCAATGAAGCTGTGGCTTCCGGCGAAGAAGATATGGGCTTTATGGCTGATTTGCCCGCCATCATCGCCAAGTCGCGCGGACAGGATATAGAAATCGTTTCCAACATCGCTTACGGCGAAAAGGGACTGGCCGTTCTGGTCGGCAAGAATTCTTCCATCCAGTCGGTGGCCGACCTCAAGGGCAAGAAAGTAGCGTATGCTAAAGGCTCTTATGCGCAGCATCTCTTAGCACTGCTTTTGGATAAGGAAGGCTTGACATTAAACGATGTACAGACGGTCAACCTCGGCGCGGCTGAACAGGTAACGGCTCTGACGACGGGCGAAGTCGATGCTATCGTCATCTGGGAACAGTATATAACGAAGATGACGAACGACGGCACGGCACGCGTGCTGGCTGACGGCACTGGCATCAAGCGCGGCAACATGGTCAACTATTTCGTTACGAAGTACGCCAATGAACATCCGCTCGTAGTGCTCGCCTACATCAAGGCACTCAACAGAGCCGATGAAGTGATAAAGAACGACCCGGATAAAGCGGCTGAAGCCGTCTACAAAGATTTCGGCGTAAGCAAGGATGAAATGAAGCAGATTTTGCAGAACTTCACGTTCACTACGGAACTCAGCGATGCTGATATCAAGGAAATCACTGCCGTTAAGGACTTCTCCAAGAAGGCAAATATCATTCAGGGCGATGTCGATATGAACAGCTTCATCAATACGAAGTATCTCGACGCGCTGAAGAAATAATCGGAGCAAGGGTCAATGCAGGATAAGAATAAAAAAAAGAAATCGCTTAAATACTGGCTGCTCTACTGTGCTCTGCCGGTGATCTTGCTGATCATCTGGCAGGGGGCGGACAGTGCAGGCATCATAAAGCCGTATACAATGCCTTCGCCGGAGGCCATCGTCAATGTTGTGATTGAATATGCGCAGAACGGCCAGCTGGCGGGCCATATCGGCATCAGCCTGGTGCGCGTGCTGGAAGGCTTCTTCATCGCACTGATAGCGGCGTTCGTGCTGGGCATCAGCGTGGCACTGTCGAGAAATGTGGAAATCTTCACCGACTTCGTGCTTCAGATACTGCGCCCGATTCCGCCGATTGCATGGATTCCGCTGGCTATACTGTGGTTCGGCATCGGCGAAGCGTCTAAGGTCTACATCATTTTCCTCGGTGCGTTTTTCCCGATCTTCATAAATATAGTGGACGGCATCAAGAATATAGATAAAAAATACTATGAACTGGGTGCAGTCTACGAAGTATCAAAGATGAGCTTCATCTGGCACGTAATAATTCCCGGTGCGCTGCCCTCCATAATGACGGGTGTGCGCGTAGGCCTCGGCAATGCCTGGGTCTGCGTTGTAGCGGCGGAAATGATCGGTGCCACGCAGGGTGTCGGCTTCATGCTCTCGGACGGCCGCAGCATGTCGCGCCCCGATGTCGTGATTTTGGGCATGCTGCTAGTCGGCATCATCGGCAAATTCATGGATGATTTTCTCGTCTGGCTTAGAAATAAAATAATTGTTCGATAAATATAGGAGTTATTGATGGGCAATATCGTAGAAATAAAGCAGCTGACGAAACGTTTTGCCACCAAGGATAAAATCGTTACGGCACTGCAGGATATAAATCTCAATATAGAAGAAGGCAGCTTCAATTCTATTATCGGTGCTAGCGGCTGCGGCAAGAGCACGCTGCTGCGCATAATCGGCGGGTTGGAAGTTCCCTCGGAGGGCTCCGTATATGTTGACGGCGAGCCGGTCAAAGGACCCTCGCGTGAAAAGGGCTTCATCTTTCAGGATCACCGGCTGCTGCCTTGGATGACGGTCAAGCAGAATATACGCTTCAGCCTGCCGCCGGACAAGAAGAACGATGATGAGCTGATCAGCAAGAATTTGGAATTAGTAGGATTAAAAGGCTTTGAAAACGCACTGCCGCGCCAGCTCTCAGGCGGCATGGCACAGCGCGTCGCTATCGCCCGCGCTCTCGCCAATAAGCCCAAGATACTGCTTCTCGATGAACCGTTCGGCGCGCTCGATGCCATCACGAGGATTCACATGCAGGAAGAAATACTGCGCATCTGGCATCAAGAGCCGATCACGATGATCATCGTAACACACGATATAGACGAAGCCGTCTACCTCGGGCAGAAGGTCATCGTCATGAGTTCGCGCCCCGGCCACGTAAAGCGGATTCAGCACGTCGATTTGGGCACGCCGCGCCAGCGCACCGGCCCGCTGTTCTCCGAGGCGAAGGCAGTTATTTACAAAGAATTTTTCAAAGAGCAGAATGTGCCGTTTGCTTATCAGATATAACGGCTTTATATAGATATTATTGATATTGATTGAATATAGGAGGCATGAAAATGAGTGTTGTATTATCCCCGCAGGAAGAAAGAATTATCGCTGAAATTGAACATAGAGCAGTAAAACCGGCGCACCGCAACCGCGCTTACGATATTTTGCAGAAGATCCGCGCTAAAAAGCCGCAGATAGATGTGGAACGCGGCCTGTATTTCACGGAGTCCTTCAAGCAGACAGAAGGTCAGCCGCTGATTCTGCGCTGGTCGAAAGCTCTCTTGCACTATGCAGAAAACGCGACTGTCTATATCGACGACAATCAGCTCTTGGTAGGCAGAAGCGGCAAACAGGGCAGATACGGCATTTTGTATCCGGAACTGGACGGCGATATTTTAAAGCAGGCGGTGGAAAAACTGCCGACACGCGAAAATTCTCCGTTTGCCATCAGCGACGAAGATGCCAAGATCGTTACGGAAGTGATCGCACCGTACTGGAAGGGCAAGACTTTCCACGAAGACCTTGCAAAAGCTCTCACGCCGGAAACGACGAAATTGACGTACAATCCCGATTTGACCTCGCGCTACATCGTAAATGAAACGGCATCGTTCAGAACGTCTCTGCAATGGGTGCACGATTATGAAATCGTATTGCAGAAGGGCTTTGCCGGCATCCGCAAGGAAGCTGAAGAAAGACTGGCACAGCTCGATGAGTACAGCCCGATCGACAATACGGAAAAATTGCCGTTTTTGCAGGCGGAAATCAATGTATGCGACGCTATCGTGCTCTGGGCACACCGCCACGGCGAACTAGCACGCGAATTGGCGCAGCAGGAAACTGATCCCAAGCGCAAAGCTGAATTAGAACGCATTGCCGATACGTGCTTTTGGGTGCCGGAACATCCGGCGCGCAATTTCTACGAAGCTATGCAGTCGCAGTGGTTCACGCAGATGTTCTCGCGCATTGAACAGAAGACCGGCACGATCATTTCCAACGGTAGAATGGATCAGTACCTCTATCCGTTCTACAAGCACGACAAGGAAAACGGCCTGATAACAGACGATCAGGTGCAGGAATTGTTCGAGTGCATGTGGGTAGCTATGGCTCAGTTCATCGACCTCTATCTGTCCGATGCCGGCGGCGCATTCAACGAAGGCTATGCCCATTGGGAAGCCGTAACGATCGGCGGCCAGACGAAGGACGGCTACGATGCGACGAATGAACTCAGCTATATATTATTGAAGTCAAAACGCGAATTTCCGCTGAATTATCCTGACCTTGCAGCGCGCATCCACACGCGCAGCCCCAAGCGTTACCTCTGGGAAGTAGCAGAAACGATCAAGGCGGGCGAAGGATTCCCGAAACTGCTCAACGATGAAGACGTAGTGCCTCTGCTCTTGTCCAAAGGCGCGACATTTGAAGAAGCCTACGACTACAGTGTCTCCGGCTGCGCTGAATGCCGTATGCCGAACCGCGACACCTACACCAGTCCCAATGCCTACATCAACTTTGCCGCCGCTCTGGAAATGGTCATCTACAACGGCAAAATGCTCAAGTACGGCGATGAAGTGCTGGGCCTTGAAACGGGCAGATTTGAGGATTTCAAATCGTTTGACCAGCTGCTCGATGCTTATTTAAAACAGCAGCGCAATTTCATCAAGCACGCTTTCATCCAGCAGCATGAAATAATCCGCCTGCGCGCTCAGCATTTCGCTACGCCGCTTGGCTCATCTTTGCACAAGCTCTGCCGCGATACGTACACCGATCTGCATCAGCCGAAAATAAAAGGCGGCATCGACCTCGGCTACTTTGAATACATGGGCTTTGCTACCGTCATCGACTCTTTGGCTGCCATCAAGAAATACGTATTTGAAGAAAAGCTCTTCACCCTGCATGAAGTAAAAGAAGCACTGGAACACGATTTCAAGGGTTATGAAGCCATCCGCCAGATTCTGCTCAACGCACCGAGCTACGGCAACAACGACCCCTACACCGATGAAATCGGCAAGCTGCTCGACCGCGAAGCACAGGACTTCACTCACAAGTACGGCGATCAGCTCGGCGTGCATATGGATCTGCGCCTCGTACCGTTCACTTCGCACGTACCGTTTGGCAAGGTCGTAAGCGCTACGCCGAACGGACGCTTTGCCTGGACACCGCTGTCTGACGGCGCGAGTGCTTCGCAGGGAGCAGACCTCAACGGCCCGACTTCCGTGCTGCTGTCCAATTACGCTACGAAGAACTTCGATCACAATCAGCACGCCGGCAGGCTTTTGAACATCAAATTAAGCCCGTCCTGCGTGAAAGGCGAAGCCGGTACGCAAAAGCTCGTGCACTTTATCGAAGCATGGCGCGACCTCAAGCTCTGGCATGTGCAGTTCAACGTCTTGAACAGCGAAACGCTAAGAAAAGCGCAGAAGCATCCGGAACAATACCGCAACCTGCTCGTGCGCATCGCTGGCTACAGCGCGTACTTCACGGAACTGTCCAAAGACCTGCAGGACGATATCATCTCCCGCACAGAACACGAGGCTATTTAAACAGTGGCAGCTAAGGAAAAAGCGGAAAAGACGTATGTGTTCAACATACAGCATTATTCTCTGCACGACGGTCCGGGCATCCGCACCATCATCTTTTTAAAAGGATGCCCGATGCGTTGCCGCTGGTGCTGCAACCCGGAATCGCAGCTTTACGCGCCGGAGATATCGTATGTAGAAAATAAGTGTATCGGTCAAAGCGAATGCGGCTACTGCCAAAAGATGTGCAGCGAAGGCATAAGCTTTAAGCCAAAAACACAGGAGGATTTTTCCGATAAATCAGTACTCGACTTTGATAAATGCCGTTTTGCTTTAAAATGCGCCAAGGTCTGCCCTTCCCACGCTATTGAAGTAGAGGGAAAAACCTACAGCCCGTCAGAGCTGGTGGATATAGCAGAGCGCGACAGCGTTTTTTACAAGCACGGCGAAGGAGGATTGACGGTGAGCGGCGGCGAGCCGCTGTCTCACCCCGATTTCCTGCTTGAATTATTAAAAGAAGCAAAAAAGCGCCATATGACGACTGCCATTGAAACCTGCGGCTACGCCGATTATACTTCCCTGTATAGTGCAGCGCAGTACCTCGACACCGTATTATTCGATGTTAAATCACTAGACGAGGTAAAGCACAGAGAATACACGGGCGGTAGCAATCAGCGCATATTGGACAATCTGACTAAGCTCTGCCGCGATTATCCGAATTTATCAAAAAAAGTCCGTACGCCGGTCATTCCCGGCTTTAACGACAGCATTAAAGATTTATCTGACATACTGAACTTTGTGCTCTCATTGCCGAATCAGCAGAGCATTTCCTACGAAGCACTGCCCTATCACCGCTTCGGCGAGGGCAAGTACAAAGCACTCGGCAGGCCGTATCTCATGGGTGATGCAAAATTGAGCGATGATAAAAAATCTCTGGTAGAAAAAATAAATGCACTGGTTAATGCAGAAGGCGTAAAAGCGGCTCTGCATTACCTGAAATCTATACAATAGACAATAGTTAGTTGAAAAATAGGAGGGAAACAGATGGCACTGACAAGACAGCAGGTTATAGATTACGATAAAAAATACAATCAGCATCCGTGGCTAAAAGGCGATGTCGAGCCTATCCCCATAGAACGCGCTGACGGCATCTTCTTTTGGGATTACGACGGCAAGCGGTATTTCGATATGTCGAGCCAGCTTGCTAATGTCAATCTAGGCTACGGCAATGCCGACATCATCGAAGCTGTTAAAAAGCAGGTGGAAAAGCTGCCGTACATCGCGCCGGCTTTTGCCTCCGGTCCTCGCTCGGAGCTTGCCAAGCTCTTGATTGAAAAGTCGCCGGACAATATGGGCAAGGTGCTGTTCACCTGCGGCGGCTCTGATGCCAATGAAGCGGCAATTTACGCTGCACGCACTTTTACCGGCAAAAGCAAGGTATTATCGCGCTATAGAAGCTACCACGGCTCAACGCTCGGCTCAGGCAATCTGTCGGGCGATCCGCGCCGCTTTGCGCTGGAAAAACCGTCGGCAAATGGCTATCTGAAATTCTTCGACCCGTATGTATACCGCTCCAAGATTCAGTTTAAAGATGATGCAGAGGCTTCAGAGTATTATCTGAGCCAGTTGGAAGAACAGATTCTCTACGAAGGTCCGGATCAGATTGCTGCTGTAGAAGTCGAATCCATAACCGGAGCCAACGGCGTTATAATTCCGCCGGACGGCTACTTGCAGGGTCTCAGAGCTCTCTGCGACAAGTACAATATCCTCCTGATCTGCGATGAAGTCATGGCAGGCTTTGGCCGCACGGGCACATTGTTCGCCTTTGAACACTGGGGTATCAAGCCGGACATAATATCCTTTGCCAAGGGCGTAACCTGCGGCTATGTGCAGCTGGGCGGCATCATCATGAGCAAAGAAATAGCTGCTTACTTCAATGATAAGACATTTCTCTACGGGCTGACTTACAGCGGTCATTCCCTCGCCTGTGCCGCAGGCGTTGCCTGTGTAAATTACTACTATGAGCACAAGATTTTTGACCATGTAAACGAAGTGGGCAAGGTATTTGCAAAGCTGCTAGATGATTTGAAGCAAAAGCATAGATCCGTCGGCGATGTGCGCCATATCGGACTGTTCGGCGCGGTGGAACTGATGCGCGACCGCGACAAGAAGATACCGCTCGTGCCGTACGGCTATGATGAAAACAGCAAGATGGCAAAGATACAGGGACTGTTAAAACAGCGCGGCTTTTCCGCTTTCGGCAGGGAAAACAATATCAACATCACGCCGCCGCTGATCATCACGGAAGCTCAGCTCAAAGAAGCCTTTGCTATATTGGATGAAGTGCTGACGATAGTAGATGATACAATGTTGGACTGAAGTGTTAAATATGGAATGGTATAAGAAATATGTATAGTAAAACTCGCTCTTTCAGATATACCTATCCATATTTCTTATACCATTTCCTTCAAGCTATGACGTTAAAAAAAGACGTTGTAAGAAATTGAAAGATAGAAGGGATATGGGTTGATAAATTATATCAAGCAGAATTTGAAAGAAGAAAGAGGGCTGCCTCTACTGACCGTCGCTGCGGTGATGGTGTTTTGGTACGGAGTAACGGCCTCGGGGCTATTTTCCGAGACGATAATTCCCTCCCCTGCCAGTGTTTGGGACAGCTTTGTTAATATCCTAGAAAAAGGATATAAAGGCCATACGCTGCTGGAACATCTGGGTACGAGTATGCAGCGTCTATTGCTGGCTTATCTGCTCGTCGTGATTACTGCCGTACCGCTGGGGCTTTTGAGCGGCTACAATTCTAAGGTTAGGGCGATATTAGAGCCTTTGATTGAATTTTACCGTCCGCTGCCGCCGCTGGCATATTACACCATACTGGTGCTCTGGATGGGCATCGGCGAAGGTTCCAAGCTGGCACTGCTATATTTGGCGGGTTTTGCGCCTGTCTACATAGCCTGCGCTGCCGGGGTTATGAGGATTGAGGCAGATTACATCAACGGCGCGCGCACCTTGGGTGCAAATAAGCTTCAGATATTTTTCTACGTCGTATTTCCCGCGGCACTGACCGATGTATTCACGGGCCTGCGCACCGCGCTCGGCGTTGAGTATACGACGCTGGTAGCTGCCGAAATGGTGGCCGCGACAGCCGGCATGGGCTGGCTGGTGCTCGATGCCAGCAATTATCTGCGCAGTGATATCGTGTTTATGGGTGTAATCATCATGGGTATCACCGGCATTATACTGGATTTATTGATACGCCTTTTAGAAAAAGAAGTAGTTC